>DATCUS010000132.1:0-13361 GCA_036561845.1 Tardiphaga sp.
GCGCCCGCTGCTCGACCTGCCGCATCCGGGTGATCGGCGACAGCAGCGCCCTGCCCGCGCCGTCGCAGCGCGAGAGCTTCGTGCTGGACCGCGTCGGCGCCTCCGCCGACCCGTCGATCCGGCTCGCCTGCCAGCTGCGGCCGACCGCGGACCTCGCTTTCTTCCAGCTGTTCATGCCGCACGCCGCAAGCGCCAATGCCCACGCGGCGAATCCGGCGCGCATCGGCCAGGAACGCTATCTGGTCAGCATGTTCATCGACATGCGCGGCTCGACCAGGATGGCGGAAAAGCGGCTGCCGTTCGATACGGTGTTCATCGTCAACCGCTTCCTCGGCGCCGTGTCGCAGGCGGTGATCATGTCAGGCGGCCAGCCCAACCAGTTCGTCGGCGACGGCATGCTGGCGCTGTTCGGCCTCGGCGCCGATCCTGCGACGGCCTGCCGCCAAGCGCTGCAGGCGGCGGCGATGATCGCCACCAATGTCGACGAGCTCAGCCAGTTCCTGAAACACGACCTGCGCGAGCCGATCCGCTTCGGCATCGGCATCCACGCCGGCGAGGTGATCGTCGGCGATATCGGCTATCGCGACCACATGGTCTTCACGGCGCTCGGCGACGCGGTCAATGTCGCCGCGCGATTGCAGGACATGACCAAGAGTCTGGCCTGCGAAGCGATCATCTCCGCCACGGTGTTCGAGACCGCCGGAGTGGCGGCGGATGCGCTGCCCGCCCATGACGTGGCGATCCGCGGCCGCGTCGCGCCGATGATCGTGCGCGCGATTGCCGACGCGCGCGGTCTGACCGCGCTGGTGACGCAGGGCGACTAGTCCGCGGATGCCCGGCCGGGGAAAGCCCGGCGCGGAGCGCGCGGATTCCAGGAAAAGCCGCGGTGCGGATAACGAATTCTTGTTGAATGTCCTGCGTTGAGCCCCGTCAGATCTCCTGCGACAAATTGACAGGACGGGGAACAATGCGACTATGGCGCAAAATGGGCGCGGTGATGACCGGCCTGCGCAAGACGCTTCGGAGGAAGCCCATGCTCGACAGACGAGAGATGATGAAGCGCGTCGGCGCAGGCCTGGCAGCGCTGGGCGCGGCCGGGCTCGACCCGGTCACCGCCTTTGCACTGGATACGGTGACGCTCCCATTCGACAACGGCGAACGTCCGCTGGTGAAATATCCGCAGAAGCGCCCGATGATCGGCCTCACCAGTCGCCCGCCGCAGCTGGAGACGCCGTTCTCGATCTTCAACGATGGCGCCATCACCCCCAACAATGCGTTCTTCGTCCGCTATCACCTCGCCGACGTCCCCTTCAACATCGATCCGGACACGTTTACGCTGGAGATCAAGGGCAGCGTCGAGCGTCCGCTCAAGCTGTCGCTGAAGGAGATCAGGAAACTTCCCGCGGTCGAACTCGTCGCCGTCAACCAGTGCTCGGGCAACAGCCGCGGCTTCTTCAGCCCGCGTGTCGCCGGCGGCCAGCTCGGCAACGGCGCCATGGGCAATGCACGCTGGCGCGGCGTGGCGCTGAAGACGTTGCTCGGCCGGGCCGGCGTCAAGGCCGGCGCGAGGCAGGTCACCTTCAACGGCATGGATGGGCCCGTCAGCGACAGGACGCCGGACTTCGTCAAGGCGCTGGACATCGATCACGCCAGCGACGGCGAGGTGATGCTGGCCTACGGCATGAACGGCGAAGACCTGCCATTGCTCAACGGTTTTCCGTTGCGGCTGATCGTGCCCGGCTATTACGGCACCTACTGGGTCAAGCACCTCAACGAGATCACGGTGATCGACGACGTCTTCGACGGTTTCTGGATGAAGTCGGCCTATCGCATTCCGGACAACGACTGCAACTGCGTCGAGCCCGGGACCGCGCCGAAGGCGACGATCCCGATCAACCGCTTCACGGTCCGCTCCTTCATCACCAGCGTGACCGACGGGGCGAAGCTCAAGGCCGGCCGCGTGACCTTGAAAGGCATCGCCTTCGACGGCGGCAAGGGCATCAAGGAAGTCGCGGTGTCCACGGACGGCGGCAACAGCTGGACGCCGGCGAAGCTCGGCAAGGATCTCGGCAAGTACTCGTTCCGCGAATGGAAGCTGCCGGTGAAGCTGGCGGCCGGCCCCCACGCGCTCAAGGTGCGCGCCACCAGCAATGGCGGTCAGGTTCAGCCGACCGAATCGTTGTGGAATCCGGCGGGTTATCTGCGCAACGGCATCGAGACCACCCGCGTCACGGCCGCATGAGGCGATCGATCATGAAACAGTCCATCCATGTAATGGTCGCCGTCGTGGCGATGACCTGCGGCGCTACGTTCGCTGCGAGCGCCAGGCCGATCAACTATCAGCTGCCCGACGAGACCGCGGCGTTCAAGCCGGGACCGGGTGTCGAGGCCGCACAGAACAACTGCACCGCGTGCCATTCCGCCGACTACATCCGGACCCAACCGCGCGGCGCGAAATTCAAGAAGGATTTCTGGCAGGCCGAGGTCACCAAGATGATCAAGGTCTACGGCGCGCCGATCGACGAGGCGGATGTCGGCAAGATCGTCGATTATCTCGCCGCGACCTACTAGGATCGGGCCGACCCGGCCGGGAATCGCGATGGCGTGCGAGCGGTCGGCTTTGCGAGAAATGGACCATGACCGCGCTTTGCGGCGTTCGGTCGCGCCAAAACGGTTCAAAAGCGGTCAAAAACGCTCTAAATGTCGCGATACCGTCGATATTCCACGAATTATGCCCGTCGTTTAAGCTATCAAGCCGGACATATAGCGCGTATCGTGCGCATGTCGGATATGCCGGTTTGCGGGGACCGTCAGTTCGTTATCGATTTTTGATCCCGCGGAGACGACGTTATGGCTAAAGGTACTGTTAAGTGGTTCAACGCCACCAAGGGCTTCGGTTTCATCCAGCCCAGCAACGGCGGCAAGGACGTGTTTGTTCACATTTCGGCAGTTGAGAAGGCTGGTCTTTCTTCGCTGAACGAAGGCCAGACCGTTGAATACGAAGAAGTTGCCAACCGCGGCAAGACTTCGGCTGAAAACCTCAAGGTTTGATGCGACGGCGTGATCCGGACCACTCTCCTCGACACAATCCAGGCCAGTTTCCGACAGATCACGTTTCAACAACATAGAGCGCATTCGGCAAGGGCGGTCGCCTCCAAAGGGTTTTCCTCTCTTGCGACGCAATCAGGTTCACGCAGATTGCGCTAATTTCGATCCGCGGTGTGCGCTCTATAAACAATTCAGGTCCGCTTGAAAGATCCACGCGTTGGCTTCGGCCGCGCGTCGGCGCTCAATTCTCCTTGACCCATTTATCGACCGTCATGACATCGGGCGCCTGCGCGTAGCCGCGCGTCCACATGTCGACCACCCATTGTTCCCTGGTCGCGCGGTCCACCAGCACCGGCGTGTTGTGCGGGGTCTGCAGCACCAGCGCATTGCCGCGATAGCGCGGCTCACCCACCGTATGATGCTTGAACAGGCCCCACTCCTGCATCACCAGCAGCAGGCTGGTAACGTTGCGCGTGGTGTCCCAGCAATCGAAATTGTGCTTGTCGTCGAAATAGCGGAAATCCGCGTTGGCGATGCGCTTGTCGGTGCCGATCACCGGTCCGACGCGGCGATCGAACCATACCACGGCCTTCTGCACCGCGGCGCGCTCGGCCACCGCATTGGCGCGACCCGCTGCCATGATTTTCGTCAGCGCCGCGCGATCGCCGGCGGTAAACCCGAATTCATAACGCCGCCGGCAGACGAAGCCGTAGCAGATCGTCATCGACGACGCTGTCGGCGGATAGATCGACACCGAGGTGTAGAGTTCGCTGATCCCCGGCGTCAGTTCGACCGCATGAGCGGGCGCGGCGGCCAGCATCGCAATCACCGCAAGGGCCTGCGCGACGCGTCGTCTGAAATGCTCTGCCCGCATGATGTGCCTGTCCGGTCGCAACAATTTTGCGGAAACTAGCGCAGCCGTTTTATCATGCCAAGCGTTCAGACAGACTGGCCGGGCGCCATGCGAATCGCAGGGTTGAACCAGATGACAACGGGTCCCGCATTCAACGCGCCCTACGCTGCCGATGACGCCACCATGGCTGCGCCGCTGCTCGCCGGCGCGCGGCTGACGCCACTGCAGGAGGCGCGGATCGACACCACCGCGACGCGGCTGATCCAGGCGATTCGCGCCCGCGACGATCGCTTGGGTGGCGTCGAGGACATGCTGCGCGAATATGCACTGTCGACGAAGGAAGGCCTCGCATTGATGGTGCTGGCCGAGGCGCTGCTGCGTGTGCCGGACGCCGCCACCGCCGACCGCTTCATCGAGGACCGGCTCGGCCGCGGCGACTTCGTACACCACGAAACCAGATCGAGCGCGTTTCTGGTCAATGCCTCGGCCTGGGCGCTCGGCGTGTCGGCGCGGGTGATCAAGCCGGGGGAAACCCCACGGGGGACCATCGGGCAACTGACAAAGCGGCTCGGCGCGCCCGCGGTGCGCGCCGCCACAAGGCAGGCGATGCGGCTGATGGGCAGCCACTTTGTCCTTGGCGAAACCATCGAGGCTGCGCTGGAGCGGGCCAGGCCGCGCGACGACCGCGCGCCGCGCTATTCCTTCGACATGCTCGGCGAAGGCGCGCGCACCAAAGCCGATGCGCAGCGCTACTTCAGCGCCTATCGAACGGCCATCGATGCCATCGGCCGCAACGCCGGCCACAACGCCCTGCCCGACCGGCCCGGCATTTCGGTCAAGCTTTCGGCGCTGCATCCGCGCTTCGAGGCGGTGAGCCGTGTGCGGGTGATGGCCGAACTGGTGCCGGATCTAATCGCGTTGGCGCGCCAGGCGAAGGCCTGCGACCTCAACTTCACTGTCGATGCCGAGGAAGCGGACCGGCTGGAACTGTCGCTCGACGTCATCGCCGCAGCCTTTGCGGATCCCTCGCTGGCCGGCTGGGACGGCTTTGGCCTGGCGATCCAGGCCTATCAGAAGCGCGCCGGCGCGGTGATCGACTGGGCCGCTTCGCTCGCCGAGAGCGTCAACCGCCGCATGATGGTGCGGCTGGTGAAGGGCGCCTATTGGGACAGCGAGATCAAGCGCGCCCAGGAGCGCGGCCTCGACGACTATCCGGTGTTCACCCGCAAGGCGATGACCGACCTCAACTACATCACCTGCGCGCGACGCCTGCTGGCATTGCGCCCGCGCATCTTCCCGCAATTCGCCACCCACAATGCGCTGACGGTGGCGACGATTCTGGAACTCGCCGGCGATCGCGATGCTTACGAATTCCAGCGCCTGCACGGCATGGGCGAGGCGCTGTACGCGCAATTGCTCGCGGATCACCCGCAGCTCGCCTGCCGCACCTATGCGCCGGTGGGCAGCCATCGCGACCTGCTGGCCTATCTGGTGCGCCGGCTGCTGGAGAACGGCGCCAACTCGTCTTTCGTCGCCGTGGCCGGCGACGATTCCGTGCCGGTGGAAACGCTGCTGAAGCGGCCGGCTGACGTCGTCGGCGCGGCCGACCATGCACGGCATCCGCATATCCCGTTGCCGCGCGATCTCTATCGGCCGCAGCGGATCAATTCGCGCGGCCTCGAATTCGGCGACCGCGCGGCGTTGCAGGCGCTGCTCGATGACATCGCCGCCAGCACTGCAGGCGTCGCTCCGATCGCCGACGCCACACCGGACGCAGCCAGCGCAGCCGTCGCAATCGCGCAAGCAGGCTTTCGGGACTGGAGCCGCACGCCGGCCCATGCGCGCGCGTCCATTATCGAACGCGCCGCAGACCTGCTCGAACAGCGCCGCGCCGGCTTCATCGCGCTGCTGCAGCGCGAGGGCGGCAAGACCCTGGACGATGCGCTGTCGGAAGTCCGCGAGGCCACGGACTTCTGCCGTTATTACGCGGCGCAAGGCCGCGTCCTGTTCGGCGACGGCGTGGCGATGCCCGGCCCGACCGGCGAGAGCAACGTGCTGCGGCTGCGCGGTCGCGGCGTCTTCATCGCAATCTCGCCGTGGAATTTTCCGCTGGCGATTTTCCTGGGCCAGGTCACCGCGGCGCTGATGGCCGGCAATGCGGTGGTGGCAAAACCCGCCGAACAGACGCCGCAGGTCACGGCCGAAGCGGTGCTCCTGCTCCATGAGGCCGGCGTGCCGGCGGCAGCGCTGCAACTGGTGACAGGCAGCGGCGCCGTTGGCGCCGTGCTGGTGGCGCATCCCGGCATTGCCGGCGTGGTGTTCACCGGCTCCACCGAGGTGGCGCGTTCGATCAACCGCGCGCTCGCGGCGAAGGACGGCCCGATCGTGCCGCTGATTGCCGAGACCGGCGGCATCAATGCCATGATCGTCGACGCTACCGCGCTGCCGGAACAGATCGCCGACGACGTGGTGACCTCGGCGTTCCGCTCGGCCGGGCAGCGGTGCTCGGCGTTGCGGCTGCTGTTCGTGCAGGACGACGTCGCCGACCGCATGATCGAGATGATCGTCGGCAGCGCGCGCGAGCTGAAGCTCGGGGATGTCAGCGATCCCGCCACCCATGTGGGCCCGGTGATCGACGCCGAGGCGAAGCACAAGCTCGATGCCCACATCGCGCGCATGTTGAACGAGGCCCGCGTGCACTTCGCCGGCATCGCGCCGGCCGGCAATTTCGTGGCACCGCACATCTTTGAACTGGCTGACGCGGGACAACTCACCGAGGAGGTGTTCGGTCCGGTTCTGCACGTGGTGCGCTATCGCGCCGATGCACTCGAGGAGGTGCTGCAGGCGATCGCAGCCAGCGGCTACGGTCTGACCCTGGGCATCCATTCGCGGATCGACGACATGGTGGAAGGCGTGATCGACCGGCTGCAGGTCGGCAATATCTACGTCAACCGCAACATGATCGGCGCGGTGGTCGGCGTGCAGCCGTTCGGCGGCTTCGGCCTGTCCGGCACCGGCCCGAAAGCCGGCGGCCCGCACTATTTGCCACGCTTCGCCACCGAGCAGACCGTGACCATCAATACTGCCGCAGCCGGTGGCAATGCAGCATTGCTGTCTGATACCGAATAGGCCGGCTGGCGCATCTTGCCGTGGCTGGGGTTGATCGGCATAAAGTCGCCCCATGACCGACAAACGCCCCCTCCTGCGCGCCATCTTCGACGCCGCCGTGGCCGCCGCCCATCCGGACAGGATCGTGGGCATGCACCTGCCGGCACCGCCGAAGGGCCGTATCATCTGCCTCGCCGCGGGCAAGGCCGCCGGCGCCATGGCCGCCGCCGCCGAGGCCCATTATCTCGACGCGCTCGAGATGGAGCCGTCGCGCCTCGTTGGCATCGCCACCACGCGTCACGGCCACGGCGTGCCGACGCGACGCATCCGGGTGATCGAGGCCGGCCACCCCGTGCCCGACGAGGCCGGGCTGCGGGGCGCCGACGACAGCCTGAAGCTCGCCGCCACGGCCACCGCCGACGACCTGCTGCTGGTGCTGATTTCGGGCGGCGGCTCCGCCAACTGGATCGCGCCTGTGGACGGCATCAGCTTCCTGCAAAAGCAGCAGGTGACGCGCGCGCTGCTGCGCTCGGGCGCCGCCATCGGCGAGATCAACACGGTGCGCAAGCATCTGTCGCGGATCAAAGGCGGCCGTCTCGCCCGCGCCGGCCAGCGCGCCGAGATCCTGACGCTGGCGATTTCCGACGTGCCGCATGACGATCCCGCGGTAATCGCGTCGGGTCCGACGGTGCCGGACGCCAGCACGCTTGCAGAAGCCCGCGCCATCGTCGCCAAATACAAGCTCACGATTGATGATGCAGTGCGGCGCGCGCTCGACGATCCCGCCAACGAGAGTGTAAAGCCCGGCGACGCCGCCTTTGCCCGCGCGCGATTTGAACTGATCGCGCGGCCGCGCGAATCGCTGGATGCAGCCATCGCGGTCGCGGCAGATGCCGGCTACGAGATCGTCGATCTCGGCGCCGATCTGGAAGGCGAGGCCCGCGAGGTGGCGGCCGCCCATGCGCGACTTGCCTTCGAGGCACGCGCGCATAACAGGAAGCTCGCCATCCTGTCGGGCGGCGAACTCACCGTGACTGTCACCGGCAACGGTCGCGGCGGCCCCAACCAGGAATATGCGCTGGCGCTGGCGGACTTGCTGAAAGGCAGCACCGGGATGTCAGCGCTGGCCGGCGACACCGACGGCGCCGATGGCGGCGCCGGCAGTGCCGACGATCCGGCAGGGGCGATGATCGATGCGAACACCTTCGCGGCGATGCGCGCGCAGGGCCTCGATGCCGCGGCCTACCTTGCCAACAATGATGCCACCGCATTCTTCACGGCCACCGGCGACCTGCTGCACAGCGGTCCGACGCTGACCAACGTCAATGATGTCAGGGTGATTTTGGTGGAGCGGGAATAGCGCTTGCTTCTCCCCGCTGGGGAGAGGTGAAAAAGAACGCCGCCACGGGACCTCAGAAATCCCGGGCGATCGTCGCCAGCATGCCGAGCAGCGCGGCGTGATTGGCAGGGCCGAGCACCTCGATCAGACGCGCTTCGTGCTTCGTGGTGACCAGCTTCTTGGCACGGGCCAGGGTGGCGCGCCCCTTGTCGGTGAGCATCAGCACGTGGGAGCGGCGGTCGCTGGGCGAGCGCATCCGTGTGCACAGGTCGCGGCTCTCCAGCGCATCCAGCATCGCCACGAAATTGGGGCGGAGGATGCCGAGGGTGTTGGCGATCTCGGTCTGGTTGCGGCCGGGATTGTTGTCGAGCAGCAGCAGCACGGAAAATTGCGCCGGGGTCAGCTGCAGCGGCGCCATGCAGCGCAGGAAGTCGTCGAACACCCGCAATTGCGCCCGCTTCAGCGAATAGCCGAGCAGGCCCGCCAGTTCGCCGATCTGCAGGGAAGTGCCCTCGACGGCAGTGTCCTCGGGCAGCGCCCGCAGCGGAAGGTCCATATCGGCATCTCTGGAAACAGGCATCGTGCAATCCCCGGCTACCGGTCAGTGAACGCAATACCCGGTCGAAATGCGGCGGGCCCTTGAGGTTATGATTGATAATCGTTATGAACTATACCATTAACCTAGCAAAAGGGCGGCAGATTTCAACTGCCGTTGTTGATTGTCGCGGGGCTGTGGTATCCGCGGCACATTCATCCGGGGTGGGAGCGTGCGGTCTTGAACACAACGATTCTGCTGTTCCTCTTGCAGGACGGCATCACCAACGGCGCGATCTATGCGCTGCTTGGCCTGGCGCTGGTGCTGGTGTTCGCGGTCACAAGGGTGATCCTGATTCCGCAGGGCGAATTCATCACCTATGGCGCGCTGACCTATGCCAGCCTGTCAACCGGCCAGGTGCCGGGCACGGTTCGCCTGGCCGTCGCCATGGGCGTGGTCGCTTTTGCCTTCGACATCTTCACCATCAGAAAGTCGCTGCACTTGCCGCGTGTTCTGCGTGCATTCGCGGTCAATATCGTATTTCCGCTGGCGGTTTGGGGCCTGACCCTGGCACTGGCCGGACGGCAGAGCCACATCGCGGTCAACATCGCGCTGTCGCTGCTGATCGTCGCCGCCATCGGGCTGTTCCTCTATCGCATTGCGTTCCAGCCAATCGCCCATACCTCGGTGCTGGTGCTGCTGATCGCGTCAGTGGGCTGCCACCTGGCGCTGCAGGGCTTTGGCCTGGTGTTCTTCGGCGCCGAAGGCCAGCGCGGCCCCACCGTCTCCGACGCCGCCGTGATGATCGGGCCGCTGCGCTTCACCGGCCAGAGCATCGCGGTCTACGCCATCACCCTCGCGCTGATCGTCGGGCTGTGGCTGTTCTTCGGCTTCACGCTGTATGGCAAGGCATTGCGCGCCACCGCGGTGAACCGGCTCGGCGCCCGCCTTGTCGGCATCCGCACCTCGCTCTCCGGCCAGATCGCCTTCCTGCTGGCCTCGGTGATCGGCGCCATCTCCGGCATCCTGATCGTGCCGATCACCACGCTCTATTACGACACCGGCTTCCTGATCGGCCTCAAGGGGTTCGTCGCCGCGATCATCGGCGGGCTGGTGAGCTATCCGCTCACCGCCGTCGCCGCCATCGTAGTCGGCTGCGTCGAGGCGTTCTCATCGTTCTACGCGAGCAATTTCAAGGAGGTCATCGTCTTCACGCTGATCCTGCCGGTCCTCGTGCTGCGCTCGCTTGCGGCACCCGCGGTCGATGAAGAGAAGGATTGAGCGATGAACCGGCGTCTTCCCATCGTCCTCTTCGCACTCGTCATGGCGGCGCTGCCGTTCATCCCCGGCATGCCGCCGTTCTGGATCGTACTGCTCGACAATATCGGCCTCGCCGCCCTGGTGGCGATGGGCCTGGTGCTGCTCACCGGCGTCGGCGGCCTCACCTCGTTCGGCCAGGCGGCATTCTGCGGCTTCGGCGCCTACACCACCGCGGTGCTGACCACCACCTGGGGCCTGTCGCCATGGCTGACCCTGCCGGCGGCGCTGATCGTCAGCGGCCTCGCCGCCGTGCTGCTCGGCCTCGTCACCGTGCGGCTGTCGGGCCACTATCTGCCGCTCGGCACCATCGCCTGGGGCATCAGCCTGTACTATCTCTTCAGCAAGCTCGGCTTTCTCGGCCGCAATGACGGCATCTCCGGGATTCCACCGCTGTCCATCGGCACGCTGAAAATGCTCGATCCCCACACCATCTACTTTCCGATCTGGATCGCGGTCATCCTGTGCGCCGTGCTGTCGATGAACCTGCTGGATTCCCGCACCGGTCGCGCCATCCGCGCGTTGCGCCGCGGCCACATTGCGGCGGAAGCCTTCGGCGTGCAGACCGCCCGCGCCAAGCTGATGGTGTTCATCTATGCCGCAGTGCTGGCCGGCCTGTCCGGCTGGCTCTATGCGCACTTCCAGCGCGCCGCCACGCCGACGCCGTTCGGCCCGCAGGCCGGCATCGAATATCTGTTCATCGCGGTTGTCGGCGGCGCCGGCTATGTCTGGGGCGGCGTGCTCGGCGCCGCCGTGGTGGTGATCCTCAAGGAGGTGCTGCAGAGCTACCTGCCGCTGATCTTCGGCGGCGGCGGGCAACTCGAGACCATCGTGTTCGGCATCCTGCTGGTGGCGCTGCTGCAGTTCGCACCGACCGGTATGTGGCCCTGGCTCACCTCGCTGCTGCCGTTCGAGATCAAGCGCAAGCGGCCGGATCCGTCCGCGACCCTGCCGGCGCGGCCACAGACCGCCCCGGGGGCGGGCCCGCTGCTCGAAGTCAACAATGCGCGCAAGCAGTTTGGCGGCGTGATCGCCGTCAACAACGTCTCGTTCGACGTGGGCGCCCGCGAGATCGTGGCGCTGATCGGTCCCAACGGCGCCGGCAAGAGCACCACCTTCAACCTGATCACCGGCGTGCTGAAAACCACCGCCGGCAAGATCTCCATGCGCGGCAAGAGCATCGACAACGCGCCACCTCAAGAGGTCGTCAAGCTCGGCATCGCCCGCACCTTCCAGCACGTCAAGCTGGTGCCGGACATGACGGTGCTGGAGAACGTCGCCCTCGGCGCGCATCTGCGCGGCACGGCTGGCGCCATCCGCAGCATGCTGCGGCTCGACCGCGCCGACGAAGCGAAACTGCTGGCGGAAGCCGCTCGGCAGATCGACCGCGTCGGGCTCGGCGACCAGATCGACCAGCTCGCCGGCTCGCTGTCGCTGGGCCAGCAGCGCATCGTGGAGATCGCCCGCGCGCTATGTGTCGACCCGCAGTTGCTGCTGCTCGACGAGCCCGCCGCCGGCCTGCGGCACATGGAAAAACAGCAGCTGGCGGCATTGCTGCGGCAGCTGCGCGACGGCGGCATGTCGGTGCTGCTGGTCGAACACGACATGGGATTCGTGATGGACCTCGCCGACCGCATCGTGGTGCTCGACTTCGGCACAAGGATCGCCGAGGGCACGCCCGAGGCCATCAAGCGCAATCCCGACGTCATCAAGGCCTATCTGGGAGCGGTCGCATGAGCACTTTGCTTGAAGTCTCCGACGCCCACATCTCCTACGGCAAGGTCGAGGCGGTGCGGGCGGTGTCGCTCGACGTGCGCGCCGACGAGATCGTCACCATCATCGGTGCCAACGGCGCCGGCAAGACCACGCTGCTCAACGCCATCATGGGCATCCTGCCGCTCAAGGGCGGCGTCAGCTTCGCCGGCGAAGACGTCTCGAAGCTGGACATCGAGGACCGCGTCGCTGCCGGCCTTTGCCTGGTGCCCGAGCATCGCGAGCTGTTCGCCACCATGAATGTCGAGGACAACCTGCAGCTCGGTGCCTTCCGCATCGCCAAGGCCACCGCCGCGCGCTCCTTCGAACGGGTCTACACGCTGTTTCCGCGGCTCAAGGAGCGCCGCAAGCAGCTCGCCGGCACGTTGTCCGGCGGCGAGCAGCAGATGCTGGCCATGGGCCGCGCGCTGATGGGCGCACCGAAGCTGCTGATGCTCGACGAGCCGAGCCTCGGCCTCGCGCCGATCATCGTCGCCGACATTTTCCGTATCGTCGCCGAACTGAAGGCCGCCGGCGTCTCGGTGCTGCTGGTGGAGCAGAACGCGCAGGCGGCACTGAAGATCGCCGACCGCGCTTATGTCATGGAGCTCGGAGAGTTCATCCTCGACGGTGCGGCGAGCGATATCGCCAGCAACCAGCGCGTGGTAGCGAGCTATCTCGGATTCCAGCACGAAGGTGCGAGCGCGATCTGAGCCAGGGCGCACGCCTCAGCGAGCGACCGCGCGCTCCACCATCTGCCACACCCAATCCTGCCATGGCCCCATTTCGTTGGCGGCCATGAGGTCGCGGCCGAGGAACGCCGTGAGCGTCCAGCGGTTGGAGACGTAAAAATAGTTGAGCGCCAGGATGCTGATATAAAGCTGCATCGGATCGAGATCGGCTCTGAACACCTTGAGCTCGATACCGCGGCTGACGATCTTCTCGATCAGCGCCAGGGCCGGCGACGACAGCCGCTTCAGGCTCTTTGCCTTCGAAACGTGGCGACCGCGATGCAGGTTCTCGTTATTCAGCACCGCGATCATCTCGGGATGCTTGATGTAGTGCTCCATGGTGAAGCGGACCAGCCGGCGCAACGCGTCGAGCGGATCGGCCAGATCCAGCGCCAGATCACGCTCGGCGTCGGTCATGTTGCGATACAGGGTTTCCAGCACCTCGATGTACAGCTTCTCCTTGCTACCGAAGTAATAGTAGATCATCCGGTCGTTGGACTTCGCCGCCTTCGAAATCGCCTTGATGCGTGCGCCGCCGAGGCCGCGATCGGCAAATACCCGGATCGCCGCGGCAAGAATGTTCTGGCGGATGGCGCCGCCGTCGAGTTGCTTCGGGCGACCGCGAGGCGCGGCGGTCGGCGCTGAAGACTTGCGCAGCGGCCGGGCCTCGGCCCGCCC
>DATCUS010000133.1:0-3004 GCA_036561845.1 Tardiphaga sp.
GTGACGGCGCCGGCCGGCCGCGCGGCGATCGGTCCGGCCACCTTGTCATAGGCCGCCAGCAGCGCGCTCTGCGCCGGATCGGCAGCGTAGGAGGCGGTGCGCACGATGATGTTGTCGGCTTTGGCGCTGACGACATCGCGGCTGGCGCGATCGAGCTTGAGGTCGATGCTGGTGACGATGGTGCCGTATTTGTCGCCGGAGGTGACCAGGCGGCCGTCGATCTGGCAGGTATAGGCGCGGTGGGTGTGGCCGCTCACCACCACGTCGACGGCCTTGTCGAACTTTTTCACGATGTCGACGATCGGCCCGGAGATGCCCGGGCATTCATTGTAGTCGCCGGTCGGCCAGCCGCCTTCGTGGATCAGCACCACGATGGCCTCGACGCCCTGCGCCTTCAGCTCCGGCACCAGCGCGTTGACCGTGTCGGCCTCGTCGCGGAATTCGAGCCCGGCGATGCCGGCCGGCGACACGATGTTGGCGGTGCCCTTCAGCGTCAGCCCGATGAAGGCGACCGGGATGCCGTCGAACCGCTTGATGGCGTAGGGCGGAAACACCGGCTGGCCGGTGGCCTTCGCGATGGTGCTGGCGGCGAGATAGCGGAACGTCGCGCCCATGAACGGATGCGGCCCCTGGCAGCCGTCGACCGGATGGCAGCCGCCGTTCTGCATGCGCTGCAACTCCTGCTCGCCCTCGTCGAATTCGTGATTGCCGACGGCGGCGACGTCGAGCCCCATCATCGACAGCGACTCGATGGTCGGCTCGTCATGGAACATCGCCGACAAAAACGGGCTGGCGCCGATCAGGTCGCCGGCCGCCACGAACATGCTGTTGGCATGGCGCTTGCGCAGCTGCCTGACCAGCGTCGCCATGTGCTCGGCGCCGCCGGCCGGCACCACGATCTTCTTCGTCCTGTCGGCGGGATCGTCGATACTGATGCCGCCCGGCGGCGGCCGCAGGTTGCCGTGAAAATCGTTGATGGCGAGCAGGGTGACGTCGACGGTGGAAGCGGGCGTCTGCGCGACGGCGGGCATGAGCATCGCGCCCAGCATCGCCAGAGCGAATGCGGCGATCTTCACCTCTCCCCGCTCTCTGCGGGGAGAGGTCGACCGGCGAAGCGAAGCGGAGCCGGTCGGGTGAGGGGCGGGGCATGATGCCTGCAACTCAAACACATCATCGGGTGGCATCATGGCCTCATCCTGCGCAAACGCACGCAGCTCATGTCAAACAACTACAGGTCAGTTATGAACGACGCGTCGATCCGATAGGCCCCGATTGCGGCACCGTTGTGCCTCGCCCCTCACCCGGCTTTCACGCGCTTCGCACGTGAAAGCCGACCTCTCCCCGCAAAAGCGGGGAGAGGTGAGGGGTCACCCCTTCTTGCGCGAAAAGAATGCCTTGAAGGCCGCGATCGCTTCCTTCGACTTCATGCGCTCGCCGAACAGGTGGCTCTCCTGGTCGATGCGGCGGGTCAGATCCTCCGGCGGCAGCCGGATCAGCTTGCGCGAGATCGCCACCGCTTCCGCCGGCAGCGCGCAGATCTCGCGCGCCACCTTGCGGGCCTCGACCTCGGTATGGCCGGGGGCGACGACCTCGTTGACGAAGCCGGCCTCGCGGGCATCGGCGGCGCTGACGGTGCGGCCCATCACCAGCGTGGCGAAGGCGCGGTGATGGCCGACGGCGCGCGGCATCAGCAGGCTGCTTGCCCCTTCCGGCACCAGGCCGAGATGGATGAACGGCGTCGAGAAGGTCGCGGAGGTCGAGGCCAGCACGTAGTCGCAATGGAACAGCAGCGTGGTGCCGATGCCGATGGCGATGCCGTCCACCGCGGCGATGATCGGCTTGGTGTTGTGCGCCAGCGAATACAGGAATTTGGTGGCGTTGGAGGCGCGCGGCGTGGCCGAGGCGTCGGTGCCGTCCTGCAGGAAATCCTGCAGGTCGTTGCCGGCGGTGAACACGCCGGAGCCGCCGGTGATGATCATGCAGCGGATTGCCGGATTGTTCTGCGCGCTGTCGATCGCCTCGGACATCAGGCGATACATCTCCTGGGTGATGGCGTTCTTTTTCTCCGGTCGTCGCAGCGTGATCACGCGCGTCGAATCCTCGTCGGTGACAATCAGGTGGCCGGTCATGTCTTGTCCTTGCATCAGGCCGCGGCGCGCGGCGCGTATTTCGGTGATACTCTATATGGTCCGGCCCGGCGCCGAAACGAGCGTGGTTTTCATTCGTCGCCGAGCACGCTGTAACTCCTTCCCCCCTTGCGGGGGAGGGTCGGGGAGGGGGGTGCCACAGGCGACGGCGGGCGTGGACCCCCACCCCCGGCCCCTCCCCGCAAGGGGGAGGGGAGGCCGCGACGCCAGCGCGCAAATTACGCCAGCAGCACCGCATCCGCAGATGTCACCGACTCCGCGCTGTCGATCACCGTGCGTTCCAGCGCGCCGGCCTGCACCGAGATGTTCTCGGCGAAGAACCGCGCCAGCGTGACGTAGCGCGTCGAATCCCCGGCGCCGTCGGACCCGCGCGCCGCCAGCGCCTCGTTGGCCAGCATGCAGCCGCCGAGCGTGGAGCCGAACAGCCGCAGATAGGGCGTGGCGCCGGCCAGCGCGTCGTTCGGCGCCGCAGCCAGCCGCTCCAGCAGCCACTTGCTGGTGCGGTCGAGGGATCCCAGCGCATCGCGCAGCTTGGCGCCGGTGGTGCCGAAGGCGGGATCGTTGGAGGCTTCGACCCGCGACACCACCCCGCTCAGCTCCTCCAGCAGCGCCCACACCGCCGCGCCGCCATTGGCCGCGAGTTTTCGCGTGACCAGATCGATGGACTGGATGCCGTTGGTGCCCTCGTAGATCGCGGTGATGCGGGCGTCGCGATAATGCTGCGCGGCGCCGGTTTCCTCGATGAAGCCCATGCCGCCATGGATCTGCACGCCCAGCGACGTGACCTCGTTGCCGATGTCGGTGGAAAACGCCTTGGCGATCGGCGTCAGCAACGCGCCGCGCGCCGCCGCCTCGGC
>DATCUS010000134.1:0-11746 GCA_036561845.1 Tardiphaga sp.
GTGCCGGGCGACGAGATTGAAATCAGCGAGAGCAAGCAGATCCATGTGTTCCACCAATGAGACGATCTGTCTAAATATATCGTCTATCGGCACGAATGTGGATCGCTAAATTCCGGGTGTTCTCAACCAACCGGAGTGATCCCCATGACCATCCTCGTTACCGGCGCAACCGGCACCATCGGCCGCCAGGTCGTCGAACATCTCATCAAGCGCGGCGCCGATGTGCGCGCACTGGTCCGCGATCCCGCCAAGGCCAACCTGCCGACGGGCGTCGCCGTGGTGCAGGGCGACCTGCTCGACGTCGACTCGCTACGCGGCGCTTTCGCAGGTGCCTCCACCCTGTTTCTGCTCAACGCCGTTGTGGCCGACGAAGTCACGCAGGCGCTGATCGCGCTCAACCTCGCCCGCGAGGCCGGCATCGCGCGGATCGTCTATCTGTCGGTGATCCACAGCGATCTCTACGTGAACGTGCCGCACTTCGCCGGCAAGTTCGGCGTCGAGCGGATGATCGAACGGATGGGCTTTAACGCCACCATCCTGCGCCCGGCCTATTTCATGAACAACGATCTCACCATCAAGGACGTCGTGCGCGGCCACGGCGTCTACCCGATGCCGGTCGGCAGCAAGGGTCTCGCCATGGTCGACGCACGCGACATCGGCGAGATCGCGGCCATCGAACTGATCCGTCGCGAGCAGGCGGCCGCGCCGCTGCCGCTCGAGCGCATCAACGTGGTCGGTCCCGACACCCTGACCGGGGCGCAGATCGCCGCCATCTGGTCGGAGGTGCTGGGTCGTCCGATCGCCTATGGCGGCGACGACACCGCGGCTTTCGAGCAGAACCTCAGGACGTTCATGCCGGGCTGGATGGCGTTCGACATGCGGCTGATGAGCGAGCGCTTTCTCACCGACGGCATGCTCCCCGAGGCCGGCGACGTCGCGCGACTGACCGCGCTGCTTGGCCGTCCGCTCCGCTCCTACCGCGACTTCGCGGCAGAAATCGCGGCCTCGGCCTGACGACGGCGCGGACTCCGATTCCACCCCAAACTTCACCGACGGGACGGCCTCTCCGGCCTCCCGCTTTTCGAGGCAACTGCCATGCAAGACTCCGCAACCGACCACATCCAGACCCAGCCGAAGCTGCTCGTCCTCGGCGCGACCGGCGGCACCGGCCGCCTGATCGTCAACCAGGCGGTGGCGCGAGGTTACGACGTCACCGCACTCGTGCGTTCTACCGAGAAGGCGACTGATCTCAAGGGAGCGAAGCTCGTCGTCGGAGACGCCCGCGACGAAGTCGCCCTGCGTCAGGCGCTCAAAGGCCGGACCGCGGTCGTCAGCGCTTTGGGCACACCGGCCAGTCCGTTCCGGCAGGTGACGCTGCTCTCGACTGCCACGCGCGCGCTGGTGAGCGCCATGAAGGCCGAGCACGTCTCGCGCCTGGTCTGCATCACGGGGATGGGCGCGGGCGACAGCGCCCGGCATGGCGGCTTTGTTTTCGACAGACTGATTTTCCCGCTTCTGCTGCGCAGGGTCTATGCCGACAAGGACCGGCAGGAAACCATCGTCAGAGGCAGCGGGCTCGACTGGACTCTCGTTCGCCCGTCCGTCCTGAACGACAAGCCTGGCCGCAATACGCTGCAGGCGATCACCGATCTCTCGGGCTTTCATGGCGGAACGATAGCGAGAGAGGACGTGGCGGGCTTCGTCCTCGACCAGCTCTGCAGCGATGCCTGGCGGCATCGTGCCCCGCTGATCACATGGTGAAGGCAGCCCGGCCCTTGATCCGCTTCGCCGTGTGCTATTCTCCCAGAAACCGCCCCGACACGATCCGCTTCGTTTCGTCTACGGCACGGTTATAAATGTAGGTCCAGGCCTCGCGCACGCTGCCGTCGGCCAGCGTCACCGGCAGCGGCTCGCGCAGATACAGAGTGGGCGGATCGAAATTCGGGCCGCAGCTTTCATATTCGTCGAGCTCGGCCAGCAACGCAGCCGGATCATGCATGCGGTAGAGTTCGCCGGACACGACGTCGTCCGGCGCGGCGGCGCGCAGCAGGCCCGGATAATGCGCGATCATGTAGAGCCGGCCGGGGCAGCGGCCCGGCCCTAGAAAATCGGCGCTGCGCGATAGCAGCTTCGACATCGGGTGATCGAAGCCGCGCATCAGGGTGCCGTAGACGAAGATCAGGTCGCGTCCTGCCCGCATCAATCGACTGGGTCCGGGTTCTTGATCTCGTCCGAGATGATGAAGAACTTGACCAGGTCCATGCGGCCGAAGCTGGTGGTCAGCGCCACGTCGGCGGCGTCGCGACCAGTACCCATCAGGATGCGGCCAATGCGCGGCTTGTTGTGGCGGGCGTCGCAAGTGTACCAGCGGCCCGACAGGTAGACTTCGAACCAGCCGGAGAAATCCATCACCGAGCCGTCATAGGGAATGCCGATATCGCCCATATAGCCGGTGCAGTAGCGCGCCGGAATGCCCATGCAGCGGCAGAAGGTCAGCGCCAGATGCGCGTAGTCGCGGCACACGCCGTTGCCCTGGGCGTAGACGTCGTGCGCCGACTTCATCGCATGCGCGTGCTCGTAGCCGAACTTCACATGGTTATGCACGAAGGCGATGATGGTCTGCACGCGGTCCCAGCCCGGCGCGGTGTTGCCGAACAGCGCCCATGCGGTGTCGGTGAGCTTGTCGGTCTCGCAATAGCGGCTGGCCATCAGGTACATCAGGCATTCGTCGGGCAGCTGGTCGATCGGCAATTGCTGCGCCGACGGCACCACCACGTCGGGCTGGCCGGAATCGCGCACCAAAGTGTCGCCGCGGAAGGTGATGCCGCCCGCCGGCGCCACCAGCCGGCCGCAGACATTGCCGAAGCTGTCGCGGTAATAGGTGATCGGCACGTTGGGTTCGGTGGTGATGGATTCGGTGCCGACGATGTCGCCCCAGCGCGACGGGTGGATGCTGAGCATGGTCACCATCGGTGTCGGCTGCGGTGCTGCGTAGGTGATCTCGAAACCGACCCTGATAAGCATGTTAGGTGTGTGCCTTTGCGTCTTCGCCGACCGAAACGACATTGATGCTGACGTCCATGCCGAGGAAGGCGTCAGCCGAACCGAGATAGGTGCCGTGCAGCGGGATCGCCTGGCGCGGGTCACGCGCCACTGCGACGCGAATGAGATCCCGGCTGCCGATGATGCCATTGGTGGGGTCGAACTCGATCCAGCCCGCCGCGGGCAAATAGACCTGGACCCAGGCATGGGTCGAACCGCCCCCGACATAGCCATGCTGCTTGTCGCCGTGAATGAACAGGTAGCCCGACACGAAGCGCGCCGCGATGCCGAGCCGGCGGCAGGCCTCGATCATGAACAGTGCGAAGTCGCGGCAGGTGCCGGACTGGGTCTGCAGCGTGTCGAGCGGATGCTGGGTGCCGTGCTCGTGGCGCTTGCGATACCTGAACTGCTTGCGGATGCCGTGGGTCATGCCGGCGAGGATGTTGAAGGTCGGCGTCGGGCCCTCCGGATCGAGGAATCCGCGCGCCCAGAACGCCAGTTCGCCGTCGGGATCGCCATATTGCGGGCGGATGAATTCCTGCAGGTCCGGCAGTTCGTCGCCATTGTACATGAAGGGATAGAAATACGCCTTGTCGTCCGGCGTCAGCGCGAACTCGTCGGACGGCATGTGTTCGATGGTCGCCGTGCTGGAGAAGGTCAGCGTATGGGCGCGCTCGTCGAAAGTGGCGATGGCCACCGAATTGCCGAACACGTCATGGATCCAGCGCAGCGACATCGGCTCCGGCGTGATCTCGAGCTTGCCCTTCAGCATGCGCAGATCGTGGCCGTCGCGCGGGCGCAGCATGATACGATGCTCGCCGAACGCCACAGGATGGGCATAGCGATATTCGGTCTTGTGGTGAATCGTCAGCAGGGGCATCGTCGAGTCATTCATGGGATGGCTATTATTCATATCGTGAAATCTATACCGATCCCTGCTGATTGACAGGACGGTGTGCTGCCTCGTTAGGCAATGCAGGGGAAAACGCTTTGAGCAGCATAAGCGACACTTCACTACGCCTCGGCGCCGGAGAAGTTCCCCCCGTGTGGGAACAAAACGCCGGCAGCGCGTCGCCGTTTCTGCTGACCTGCGACCATTATGGCCGGTTGATCCCCGCGATGCTGGGCGACCTCGGCCTGCCCGACAGCGAGCGGCGGCGCCATATCGGCTGGGATATCGGCATTGCCGGCGTCGCCGATCAACTGGCGGGCGCGCTGGGCGCGCATCTGGTGGCACAACGCTATTCGCGGCTGGTGATCGACTGCAACCGCCCGCCGGAAGCACCGAGTTCGATCCCGATCATCAGCGAAGCCACCACGGTACCCGGCAATGAGGGGCTGAGCCGCGACGACGCCGAAGCGCGGCGGCGCGTGATCTTCGATCCCTACCACCAGCGCATCCGCGAGACCATCGACCGCAGGCAGCGCGCGGGCGTGCCGACGGTGCTGGTGGCGCTGCACAGTTTTACGCCGGCCTATGCCGGCATTGCCCGGCCGTGGCACATCGGCACCCTGTACCAGCGCGATACAAGGCTGCCGCCGCTGCTGCTGCAGTATTTGCGCGCGGAGCCGGATCTGGTGGTCGGCGACAACGAGCCCTATGCGGTCTCTGACGCCACCGACTACACCATTCCGGTCCATGCCGAGGCGCGCGGGCTGATGAATACCGGCATCGAGATCCGCCAGGACCTGATTTCCGATCAGGCCGGCGAGACAGCGTGGGCCGAGCGGCTGGCGCGGATCTTTGGCGAGATCGAAGCGGTGCTGAAAAAGCGGGGAATGATATAGGCGGAACGCAGCGAAGCTCCTTCTTCCTTCTCCCCTTGTGGGAGAAGGTGCCTTCGTGCAGCGAAGGCGGATGAGGGGGCATCGCAAAACACTACCCCTCACCCGTCCGCGCTACGCGCGGTCACCCTCTCCCACAAGGGGAGAGGGAAACGGAGACGCTACAGATCACCCATGCGTCGCGACGTAACCCGCCGCCACCGCAAATCCCGCCGCGATCGCCCACAGGAACCAGGCCGCGCCGCCGCCGGGGCTGAGGGTGGAGTCCGACGGGTTGGCGGGATTGACGAACACCTTCACCGCCGCTCCGTTCTGATAGTCCATCCCGAACAAGCGCATCTGCCAGCGCGGCGGCGACGGATTGCTGGTGCTGATGCTGCCGGCGTTCCCAATATAGGCGAGGTGGTTGAATCGGTAGCTGTAGGTTACCTTGCGCTCATGCATGATCGGGCCGGAGCGGCCGCTGTCGCTGTCGGCGCCGCGATAGGTTTCCACGCCCGACAGTCTGATCACGCCGGGCACCGCCGGCCACTTGCGGGCGAGCGACGACTGGCGGTGCAGCGCCAGCCCGAACAGGGCGATGAAAAATCCGAACGTACCGAGCGCCATCACCAGCGGCGAGAGCCTTGGATCGGCCAGATGCACGGCGATATAATCCGCCATGTGCTTGCCGCCGAACGCGCCGCCGAACACCAGCACCAGCACGATGACCGTGGCGATCGCCAGGCAGCCGCCGATGCCCTTCGGCAGTTCGCGCTCCAGCACCGCGTCGCGCGGATGGCGCGGATTGTAGTACACCATCACATCGGCGCCGACCGGATAGCGCGCGATGGTTTCGGCGACCTCGAAGTTGCCGCGGTTCTCGCCGATGTCGACGCGGTTGTTGCGCAGCTTCTGTCCGCTCACCGTGTATTCGTAGACGATGTTGGCGAAGTTGCGCTGCTCAACGCCGCGGCGATCGTCGCGGCTGTCGTCGATCACCCCGACATCACGCACTTCCGAGGTCGACACCACCACCCTGCCCGGCGTCGACGGCCAGTCGCGCGCCTGCCGCACCTGAAGATATTTCCAGGCCGCGGCCACCAGGATCAGGCCGAACGGCGCCAGCACCATCGCATAGACGGACCAGGGGATATCGGGCAAGGCGCGACCTCATGGCGGACCGACGCCGGTTGACGCCATGACATTTGGACGCCGCGTCGGGCGGGATGGTTCAACCGGCGTCAGCGCGCCCGGGTCAGCGCCAGCCAGACGCCGCCGCCGATCATGAAGCCGCCGGAGATCCGCGACAGCAGCCGCGTCCGCCGCGCCGAAAAGAATTTTCGCGCGCGGCCGGCGAGCAGCGCATAGATCGCGTCGGTGACCCCGGCGATCACCATGAAGGTGACGCCGAGCAGCGCCACCTGCGAGATGTGGTCCTTCTCCATGTCGACGAATTGCGGGATGAAGGCGCCGAAGAACACCAGCACCTTGGGATTGCTGAGCAACACCAGCAGGCCCTGCAGGAAGAAGCCGCCGCGTGGCGGCGGCGGCGCATCGCTGCCGACGCCCTGCACCGGCGCGCGGATCAGCGCGATGCCGAGCCACACCAGATAGGCCGCCCCCGCCAAGCGCACCCAGTCGAACCAGTAGCCCATGGTGGCCATCAGTGTGGCCAGGCCGAGCGCGACGATGCCGATGACGATCGCCAGCCCGACCTGGGTGCCGGCAATGACCACCAGCGCCGCCCGGGTGCCGTAGCGCAGGCCGCTGGCGATCACCAGCGTGACGTTCGGTCCGGGCAACAGCGCCAGCGCGATGCAGGCGGCAACGAAGGCAAGATAGAGCTGAAGGGACATCGGTTTGCTCCGGAGATTCGTCATGCCCGGCCTCGTGCCGGGCATCCACGTATTGGAAGGAATAGACGTGGATGGCCGGGACAGACCCGGCCATGACGGCGTCTGATCAACTTTAGCAGCAATCGGGGCGGCCTCAAATCGCCGACTTGACATACAACCATTTGGTTGCCTATTATCCTCGCCATGGATGAGGTCTTCAAGGCACTGGCCGACGCGTCGCGACGTTCATTGCTGGACCGGCTTCACGCGAGGAACGGCCAGACGCTGAACGAACTGTGCGACGGTCTCGCCATGAGCCGGCAGGCGGTGACGAAACATCTGGCGATCCTGGAGGCCGCCAACCTCGTCGCTACGATCAGGCATGGCCGCGAGAAGCTGCACTACCTCAACCCGGTACCGATCCACGAGATCGGCGAGCGCTGGATCAGGAAATTCGAGCGCGGCAAGCTCACCGCGCTCAGTGCATTGAAACGAAAGCTGGAGAACGACGATGAGTAAACCGGAATTCGTCTACACGACCTTCATCAACACCACGCCGGAAAAGCTCTGGCATGCGCTGACCGACACGGCCTTCACGGAACGCTACTGGTTCGGCTGCAGCCTGCAGTCCGACTGGAAGGTCGGTTCGCCGATGCAGATGACGCGCGACGGCCAGATCATGAATGAATGCGTGATCCTGGAATCCGATCCGCCGCGCCGGCTGTCCTACAGCTGGCTGACGGTGTTCGACGACGACATGAAGCAGGAGCGGCCGTCGCGGGTGACCTTCGTGCTCGAACCCACCACCCGGGGCGCCGTCAAGCTGACGGTGACCCATGAGGGCTTCGCCGCAGGCAGCAAGACCCTACCCAGCATCTCCGAGGGCTGGCCGCTGGTGCTGTCGAGCCTCAAGAGCATCCTCGAGACCGGCCAGCCGCTGGCCTTCGAGAAGCCTCGCGCCGCGTAGGGCCATCATGGATATCAGCGGATTCAAGCCGGCGATCGTCTACACGATCTACATCGCATCGACACCGGAGAAGATCTGGCAGGCGCTGACCTCGGCCGAGTTCAGCCGGCAGTATTTTTCCGGCTTCCTCGTCGAGATCGAGCCGAGGGTCGGCGGCGCCTTTGCCGTCAACATGCCGGACGGCGCGCCGCATATCACCGGCGAGGTGATCGAATACGATCCGCCGCGCCGGCTGACCATCACCTGGGACGTCAACTGGCCCGGACTGCTGGAGGCGCTCGGCCCGACACTGGTGACCTACGAGCTGGAGCCGGCCGGCGACGCGGTGCGGCTGACCCTGATCCAGGCTCATGACCGTGCCATCGACGACGACATCCTGTCGGCCGGCCGCATGGGCTGGCCGGCGATCCTGTCAGGCTTGAAGAGCCTGCTGGAAACCGGCCACGCACCGAAGATCCAGATGCCGCCGCCGCTCAAGATGCTGGAGGCGCTGAAACAGCTCGGCGTCACTGTGCCCGGCATGTGAAGCCTTCTTCCTTCTCCCCTTGTGGGAGAAGGTGGCGCGGGCGAAGCCCGCGTCGGATGAGGAGTAACCACCGAGTGCAGTGCTTGCGGCTCCCCTCACCCGTCCGCGCTATCGCGCGGACACCCTCTCCCACCTAGCGAAGCTTCGCTTCGCGCGGGGGAGAGGGAAGACCCCACTGCTACCATGCTTATCAGGGCGAATGCGCCGCTAACCCGCGACCGGCGATCCGAGCGTCGGCGCCGGCTGCGCGGCCTCGGTTGGTTCGACGGGCACCACGATGCGCCGGTAGAGATGCCAGGTGGCATGGCCGAGTACCGGCAGCGTCACCAGCAGGCCAAGGAAATACGGCAGCGACGACACAGCCAGCAGCACCACGATGACCGCGGCCCAGCCAATCATCGGCAGCGGGCTCATCACCACCGCGCGCACGCTGGTGATCATCGCGGTCACCGCATCGACGTCGCGCTCCAGCAGCAGCGGGAACGAGACCACGGTGAGCGAAAACAGGATCAGCGACAGCGCGGCGCCGACCAGATTGCCGAGCGCCAGGAACACCAGCCCCTCATTGGTGGTCAGCACCACGGTGATGAATTGCGGCAGGCTGGCAAACGAGGCGTTCAGGCCGAGCAGCACCGCGATCAGCAGGCGCACCTGGTACATCCAGATGAGGAAGATGAACAAAGTGACGAAGGCCATCCAGCCGATCTCGCTGCGCGTCTTCACCGTGGCCCAGATGCCGCGCATGGACGGCACCCGGCCGGCCTCGCGCTGCCGGCTCACCTCATAGAGGCCAACTGCGACGAACGGGCCGATCAGGGCAAAGCCGGCGGCCAGCGGATAGGCCAGGTAAACCATGCCGAACGCGGTCAGGCTGAGCAGGATGGCGATGCCGCCGGCGACGTAGAGCGCACCGAAGGCCAGTCCCAGGACCGGCGCGGCCTGGAAGTCGCGCAGGCCCGCACCGAGCGACTCCGCAATGTCGGCGGCGGTGATGCGCCGCACCACCGGATCGGTCTTTCCCGAGATGGATGTCATGGGCTTCCCCTCCCGCTACTATTCTTATGGAGGGTATCATGACCTCGCGCCGGACAACGTCAATACGCGATGCTCAGCCCAGCGCCCGCAACTCGCGCCGCAGCACCTTGCCGGTGGCGGTCATCGGCAGGGTCTCGGCGAACTGCACGTGGCGCGGATATTCGTGGGCGGCGAGCTGCACCTTGACGAAATCCTGGATGTTTCGCGCAAGGTCGTCGCTCGCGGCGAAGCCCGGGCGCAGCACGATCCACGCCTTGATGGCCTCGGTGCGGATCGGATCGGGCACGCCGACCACCGCGGCATTGGCCACCGCGGGATGCTTGAGCAAAGTGTGCTCGATCTCCGAGGGGCCGATGCGATAGCCGGCCGAGGTGATGACGTCGTCCTCGCGGCTGACATACCAGAAGTAACCGTCGTCATCCTGCACGCCGAGATCGCCGGTCAGCAGGAATCCGCCGGCGAACTTCTTCGCAGTGCCTTCCGGGTTCTGCCAGTAGCCCAGCATGGTGCAGGGATTGGGCTGGCGCACGCCGATGATGCCGCGCGCGCCGCGCGGCAATTCCGTGCCCGTCTCATCGACGATGCGCACGTCAAAACCCGGCGTCGGCTTGCCCATCGAGCCCGGCCGGATCGGAAACAGATGCGCATTGTTGCCGACCACCAGGTTGCATTCGGTCTGGCCGTAGATCTCGTGAGCGTCGATGCCGAAGGTGTTGCGCACCCAGCTCAGGAGCTCTGCGCCGAGCGACTCGCCGCCGGTGAAAATGCTGCGCAGCTTCACGCCAGGATGTTTCACATCGGCCTGCCGCATCAGTTTTAGCGCCGTCGGCGGCAGGAATACGTTGCGTACGTCATGATCGGCCATCAACTGCATCGCCGCCTGCGGCTCGAACTTCCTGGCGCGATGGCCGACGATCGGCACGCCGTGGTACCAGGCCGGAAACAACGCATCGAACAGCCCGCCGATCCACGCCCAGTCCGCCGGAGTCCACATCACATCGCCGGGTTTTGGGAAGAAATCATGCGCCATCTCCACATTGGGCAGATGGCCGAGCAGCACCCGGTGCGCATGCAGCGCTCCTTTCGGATTACCTGTCGTGCCCGACGTATAGATAATGATCGCCGGATCGTCGCAGGACGTGTCGACAGTGGAGAAATCGTCGGAGGCGGATTCGATCGCGTGCCAGAACGATGTCGTGCCGGCCGGTGCATCGCCGACGACGAAGACCTGCGCCAGGTCAGGCAGCCGGTCGCGAATCTTTGCCAGCTTCGCCCAGCCCGACGCGTCGGTCACCACCGCCTTGGCGCCGGAATTGGCAAGACGGAATTGCAGCGCATCCTCGCCGAACAAAGTGAACAGCGGCACTGAGACCAGGCCGGAGCGGAACGCGGCGAGGTGCACGATCGGCAACTCCACCGACTGCGACAGGAACACCGCGACGCGATCGCCGCGCGTGAGCCCGTCGGCCTTCAGGACATTGGCGAAGCGGCGCGAAAAGGATTGCATCTGGTCGAACGAAAAGCGCGTCGTGACGCCGTCTTCGTCGACATAGATCAGCGCCAGTCTTGCGCTGCCATCGGCGTGACGGTCGCAGGCGACGGTCGCGATGTTGAAACGATCCGGGACGTCCCAGCGAAAGTCGCGGTAGAGCTGATCGTAGTCGGAAGTTTCGGTGAGCATGCGGACGGCTCCCTGAATGTTTTTTGGTTGGCGGCGCTTCCTCACCTCTCCCCGCATCTTGCGCGGGGAGAGGTCGGATCAAACGAGGCGGAGCATCGTTTGATCCGGGTGAGGGGCTAGGCATGGGGTTCACCTCATACGCTTCGCTCTTGGGTCGGCAGCTTTCGACCCGAAGAATTTAATATCGGGCGGGCCTCGTGCCTCGCCCCTCACCCGACCGGCTTCGCTGCGCTTCGCCGGTCGACCTCTCCCCGCGCAAGATGCGGGGAGAGGTTAAGAACCTCACGCTGTCAGTGCCGCCTTGACCAAGCCGCTGGCCTTGGCAAAATCCATCTGGCCGGAATATTTCGCCTTCAGCGCGGCGATCACCTTGCCCATGTCCTTGATCCCGGCGGCGGAGTTGTCGGCGATGGCTGTGGCGATCGCCGCCTTGACGTCGTCGTCGGACATCTGCTGCGGCAGGTAGCCGGTGATGATGGCGATCTCGGCGCGCTCCTGGTCGGCCAGCTCGGCGCGACCGCCCTTGTCGTAGAGCTCGACGGATTCCTGGCGCTGCTTGATCATCTTCTGCAGCACCACCAGGATCTCGCCGTCTGACAGCAGCGGCTTGCCCTCGCCGCGGGCGGCGATGTCGGCGTTCTTGATGGTCGAATTGACCATCCGCAGGGTGGACAGCTTGCGCTCGTCCTTGGCCCGCATGGCGTCCTTGACGGCATTGTTGATATCGTCGCGCAGCATCTCGCGTCTCCTTCACGGTCCGCCGCAACCGCAGCGCCGGATTGATCGGTCGGGACGATCTAGGCCGTTTGGCCCGCGCATACAACCGCGGACGCGGCTCAGCGGTGCCGCTGGCTGGCGCCGACGTCGTCGGCCGACACGCGCGACGGCGCCGG
>DATCUS010000135.1:0-29084 GCA_036561845.1 Tardiphaga sp.
GGCGCCGCCGTCGCGCTGGATGGCGCCACCGCGGCCGATGCGCTGAGCCGGCTGATCACTTCCCACGGCGGCCGGCCATTGCGTGGCAACGATCCGGTCGCGCTGCTGAAGGCCTGCAAGAACGCCGTCGAGATCAAGGGCACGCAAACCGCACACCGCCGCGACGCGGTGGCGCTGGCCCGGTTTCTGGCCTGGATCGACCGCGAGGCGCCGAAGGGCGCGCTCACCGAGATCGACGCCGTGGAAGCGCTGGAGACGTTTCGCCGCGACACCGGCGCGCTGAAGGACATCTCGTTTCCGACCATTTCCGGCACCGGACCGAACGGCGCCATCGTGCATTACCGCGTCACCCGCAAGAGCAACCGCCGCATCGCGCTGGGCGACCTGCTGCTGATCGATTCCGGCGCGCAATACGAAGACGGCACCACCGACGTCACCCGCACCATTGCGGTGGGCGAGCCGACCGCGGAAATGCGCGACCGCTTCACCCGCGTGCTGCGCGGCCACATCGCCATCGCCCGTGCGGTGTTTCCCGACGGCACCTCCGGCGCGCAGCTCGATAGCTTTGCCCGCCAGTTCCTGTGGCAGGCCGGGCTCGATTTCGGCCACGGCACCGGCCACGGCGTCGGCAGCTACCTGTCGGTGCACGAAGGCCCCGGCCGGATCTCCAAGCTCGGCACGGTGCCGCTGAAGCGCGGCATGATCCTGTCCAACGAGCCCGGCTACTACAAGACCGACGGCTTCGGCATCCGCATCGAGAATCTCGAACTGGTGGTCGAGGCGAACATCCCCGGCGCCGAGCAGCCGATGAACGCCTTCGCGACGCTGACGCTGGCGCCGATCGACCGCCGGCTGATCGACCTCGCATTGATCACGGCCGACGAACGCGCCTGGATCGACGACTACCACGCGCGGGTCAAGCGCGAGGTGCGGCCGCTGATTGACGACGAGGCCACACGGGTCTGGCTCGATGCGGCGACGGCGCCGCTGGCGCCGCAGCCATAGCAGAAAGCACTTTCACGACGTGAACTACAGCCCGCGCCCGCCTGCCCCCATTGTCGACGTCGTCGACCATTCCAGATCGCGGGTGATGCTGCTGTTGCTGGTGGCGATGACCGGCGTCGCGCCGATCTCGCTGTACATGCTGGTGCCGGCACTGCCCGAACTGGCGCGGGTATTCGGCCGCGACATCTCCATCGCGCAGATGACCGTGTCGCTGTACATGGTCGGCCTTGCCTTCTCGCAGCTGATCATGGGGCCGCTGTCCGACCGCTTCGGCCGCCGCCCGGTGCTGCTTGCCGGCCTTTCCCTGATGGTGCTGGCCGGCGTCGGCAGCATCTTCGCCGAGACGCTGCCGCAGCTGATCGCGGCGCGGTTTTTCCAGGCGCTCGGCGGCGCGACCGGCATGGTCATGAGCCGCGCCATCATCCGCGACCTCTATCCGCGCGACCGCGTCGGCGCGATGATCAGCCTGGTGATCGCGGTGATGATGATCGCGCAGATGCTGAGCCCGCTGGCGGGCGGCCTGCTGGAGACCGGGCTCGGCTGGCGCGCGATCTTCTACGTCATCACCGCGGCGTCGCTCGCCGTCACCGTCGGCATCGCCGTCCTGCTGCCGGAAACCCGGCGCGTCAGCGACAACGTGTCGGGCACCGGCTTCCTCGCCGACGTCAAGGTGCTGACCGGGAGCCGCGCCTTCATCGGCTATCTGCTCTGCTACGTGATCGCCTCGTGGATCATCTTCACCTTTGCCGGCGGAGGTCCCTATGTCGTCGTCACCCAGATGGGCCGCACGTCGGCCGAATACGGCGCCTGGTTCGCGACGTCGGGCCTCGCCTATCTCCTGGGCAACCTGTGCTGCGTGCGCTTCGCGCCGCGGCGGAGCATCGAGCACCTGATCTGGTTCGGCCTGACGCTGCAACTCGGCGGCGCCATGCTCAATGTGGTCTGGGGCCTCACCGGCCTGAACCAGCAGCCCGCCTGGCTGTTCCTCACCCATATGATCGTGATGTTCGGCAATGCCTTCGTGATGTCGAACGCCGCCGCCGGGGCGCTCAGCATTCGTCCGCAATCGGCCGGTTCGGCCTCCGGCATGATGGGCTTCCTGCAGATGGGCCTCGGCGCGCTGTGCTCGCAGTTCGGCGCCTGGCTCGGCGGCCACTTCGCGACGCCGGTGCCGCTCAACATCGCTTTGGTGGTGCTGTCCTGCGGCGGCGCCGCCTGCATGATCCTGCTGGTGCCGCGCCGCGGCGCGGTGAGCACCGAGGAACTGATCGAGAAGGTCGAGGAGGAAGACACCGGGCTGCTGTAGCAGGTGCTCCGCTCATCCCTTGCTAAACTGCCGGAAGTCCGGCTCGCGGTGAAACCAGAACTCGTAGCCGGAGACATTCTTCTGCATGGCGACGTCGTGGATCGGCTGGTTGAGCGGCACCATCGGCACGTCGCGCATGCAGAGCGAGATGAACTCCTTGACGGTCTTGTCATACTCCGCCGCGTCGGTGGTGAAGCGGGCTTTGTCGATCAGCGCGTCCATCGCCTTGTTCTGATACGAGGAGATGTTGAAGATCGAATTGTTGCCGTGGAAATTCCAGAAGAAGTAGTATTCGGGATAATCGAGCCAGCCGCTGAAGCGGTTCAGCGCCATCGGTAGCTCCTTCTTGTTGAGCGTGGTGCGCCAGTTGGCGCCGGGAATCTTCTCGATCGCCGCCTTGATGCCAATTTTGGCCAGGCTCTCCTGGATCAGCAGCACCGTGGGCTCGCCGACGGTCGCGGTGCCGGTGTCGAGCGACAGCGTGGTCTCGAAACCGGAGTCCAGTCCGGCCTCCTTCATCAGCGCCTTCGCTTTGTCGAGGTCGGTGGCATAGGGAAACGGCTGCGGCCACACCGGTTTCGTCACCTCGGCCGGACCGCCATGCATCGGCACCGCGCGGTTGAAGAACGCGCTCGACTGGATCTGCTCGTAGGGCATCGCCCAGGCCACCGCCTGGCGCAGCTTCACATTGTCGAACGGCGGTTTCGCGGTGTTGAGCGCGACGTACCACAGCGCGTTGGGAATCGGCACGCCCGACACCTTGACCTTGGCGTCCTTGATGATCTGGTCGAAATCGCGCGGCGCGAAACCGCTGGAGAAGTCGGCGTCGCCGCGCTCGAGCATGGCGCGGCGCGTGCCGGCCGAGGGCACGTCGCGGGCGATGATGCGTTTGATCTTCGGCAGCGGGCCGCTCTTCCAGTCGTCGAAGCGCGCGAAGATGGTTTCGGTGCCGGGCTTCCAGCTCTCGATCCGGTAGGCGCCGCCGCCGGCCTCGTTGTTGCGCAGCCACGCCAGCGCCCACGGATCCTCGGCGGTGGCGTTCTTCTTCGCCAGTTCGGAGTTGATGACGAACGGCACCACCACGGCGACGTTGAACAGCAGCATCTTGTCCTTGCGGATGTAGTCGATGCGGAAGGTGTGGTCGTCCACGGCGACGAACTGTTCGGGCTTCTCCAGCGAGCCCGCCGACATCTGGAAGGTCGGGAAGCCGCCGACCTTGACCGCCCGGTCGAACGACCATTTGACGTCTTTCGCGGTGACCGGCGTGCCGTCGTGGAATTTCGCGTCGCGGCGCAGCTTGAAGGTGCAGGACATGCCGTCGGCCGCCACCTCCCAGCTCTCCGCCAGCTCCGGCGTCAGCTTTTCGCGGTCGTAGGACGGCGTGCCGTCGGGCAGCGTCCTGGCTGCGTAGCTCAGCAGGCGGTCATAGCAATTCCACGACAGACCGTTGACGGTCTGGTTGGAGCCGACGCCCTGCATGTCCAGCGAGTTGGGGCCGAGTTCCTGCACGATCAGCAACGTCTCGGCGCGTCCCTGCGCATGCACCTCGCGCACCCCGAACGTCGCCGCCGACGCGCCGGCCAGCGCGGTATGCAGGAAGTGGCGGCGGTTCAAGGCGATGGTGCTGATCGACATGGTGGGGAATTCCTCAGGGGACGGTGATGACAATGCGCAAAAGGTGAGCAAGGCTTATGCCAAGAGGCGGCGCTTTCTTCTTCACCCTCCCCCTTGCGGGGAGGGTGGCGCGTTGCGACCGAAGCGAGCACACGTGCCGGGTGGGGGTAGTCACAAACTTCGAGCGCGCGGCACCCCCACCCCGACCTCCACTTCGACGATGCTGCGCATCGTCTCGTTCGGTCGACCCTCCCCGCCTAGCGAAGCTTCGCTTCGCGCGGGGGGAGGGAAACCATTGGCGCCTTCGCGCACATTTCCTATTCGAATGTCAAACAGCCATGTGCTCGCATTCTCGCGGCGCCCACGGCGTCCGAGTTGTGCTGCATTCCCCGCCCCCTTCTTTGAAGAGGGCGCGCGGAACGCCGGGTGCCCGATGCACCGTTGGGCCTGACGCCAGCCGTAGTCGGCAGGAATAATGCGTCAGGACTTCCGGACCACCGGATCAACCGGCGTTCCGCACGCGGTGGGTTTGCGACTTGCTCCGCGACACCCCCTGGTGCCCGACCAGCCTTAGCGCACCATCGATGATCCAGGACGAGGATCGGGGCCATCGCGGCTTGGGCCGTCCGCGGGGCGATGCGTTCGCCCGTCGCGGGGTGCGCAGGATCGCTCGTCGTCCGGATGTCGACGGCGCCGCCGCGCCAGTGAAGTTCTGGCGCTTTGACTGTGTCCCGACCCGGCGTCGGACGTCCCCCTTGCACCGCGCGACGCCGCATCTCCGGCGTCCACCGCATCCCGCCCCGCAATCGTGACGATCGCGATCGCCCCTCTCGATGGGGCGAGACGTCATGGATTATAAACCTAGCGCAGGATACGTCAAGGCGATCTAGGAAAAAATATCGCAGCGTGAGTCCGGCCTGTTCCCCGGACGCGGTGCACTGCGCCGCGCTAGCGGCGTGGTGCGCCGCAGATCCGGGGCCCAGCTTGTTGACATCAAGAAGCTGGATCCCGGGTCTGCGCAGCAGCACTGCCGGCGATGCTGCGCATCGCCTGTGCTGCAGCGCGCCCGGGACACCATGAGTGCTGCGGCGCGCCTGGGACAGGACGACAGTCGCGCCTACCCCTCGTCGCTCGCCAAGACCCCCTTCACCGCACTGGCCCAGCCCTTGAGTTTTCGCGTCCGCGTCGCCTCGCTCATATGCGGGCGGAAGCGGGTTTCCAGCCGCCAGTTGTCGGCAAACTTTTGCGGCTCGGGATAGACGCCGGCGTGGAGGCCGGCGAGATAGGCGGCACCAAGCGCGGTGGTCTCCTGGATCACCGGGCGATCGACGGGGGCGTCGAGCAGGTCGGCGAGGCGCTGCATGGTCCAGTCGGAGGCGGCCATGCCGCCATCGACGCGCAGCACGATGGTGGCGGCCGAGGCCTCCGGCCAGTCGGCGCGCATCGCCGCCCACAGATCGAAGGTCTGATAGCAGACGCTCTCCAGCACCGCATGGGCGATCTCGGCCGGGCCGGTGTTGCGGGTGAGGCCGAACAGCGCACCGCGCACGCGCGGATTCCAGTAGGGCGCGCCGAGGCCGACAAAGGCCGGCACCAGATAGACGGACTGCATGGTGTCCGACTGATCGGCCAGCGGGCCGGTCTCGGCCGCGGTCTTGATCAGGCCGAGGCCGTCGCGCAGCCACTGCACCGCGGAGCCGGCGACGAAGATCGAGCCCTCCAGCGCATAGGTGCGCACGCCATCCAACTGGTAGGCGACGGTGGTCAGCAGCTTGTTCTTCGAGGCGACCGGCGTGGTGCCGGTGTTGAGCAGTGCAAAGCAGCCGGTGCCGTAGGTCGACTTCATCATGCCCGGCGCGAAGCAGGCCTGGCCGATGGTGGCGGCCTGCTGGTCGCCGGCGATGCCGGCAATGGCGATGGCGCCGCCGAACAATTCCGGTTCGCTCTCGCCGAAATGCGCCGAGGAGTCCTTCACTTCCGGCAGCATCGCGCGCGGCACCCGCAGGATCTTCAGCAGCTCGTCGTCCCACTGGCCGGTGTGAATGTCGAACATCAGGGTGCGCGAGGCATTGGTGGCGTCGGTGGCGTGGACGCGCCCGCCGGTCAGCCGCCACAGCAGATAGCAGTCCACCGTGCCGAACACGAGTTCGCCGCGCTCGGCGCGGGCCCGCGCGCCCGGCACGTGGTCGAGGATCCACGCCACCTTGGTGCCGGAAAAATACGGATCGACGATCAGCCCGGTCTTGGCGGAGATCAGAGGCTCGTGGCCGTCGGCCTTGAGCTGCGCGCAGATCTCCGCGGTGCGACGGTCCTGCCAGACGATGGCGCGGTGGATCGCCTGGCCGGTGACGCGGTCCCACACCACGGTGGTCTCGCGCTGGTTGGTGATGCCGATCGCCGCGATGTCTTTCGCCGTCAGCCCGGCCTTGTCGAGCGCCGCACGGCAGGTCGCCACGGTCGAGGTCCAGATGTCCTCGGGCTCGTGCTCGACCCAGCCCGAGGCGGGGAAATGCTGCGGGAATTCCTGCTGCGCCGAGGCGGCGATGGAGATGTCGGCGCGGAACACGATGGCGCGCGACGATGTGGTGCCCTGATCGATGGCCAGCACGTAGGACATGAGCGATTCTTCCCGAAGCGACGTTGACGATGTTGCGCGCAGGCAAGCGGATTGGCGGGGGAAGGTCAAGACGCCGGGGCGCGTTCCCCGGACGCGGTGCAGGGCGCCGTCCGACGAGCACAGCATCGTTGCCGGCGTGATGCGCCGCAGATCCGCGGGCCCGGTTCGCGTCCGGGGAAACGGAGCGCGCTTCGCTCACAATCGGCGAAACTGCATCGAACGCACTGCCGCGCGGCACTTATGCCGTCCCTATATCTGCGCCTCCGCTCCCGCCTCGTTTTCAAATGCCCTTGCGCTCATCTTTGGCATGCGGTCGCCCTCTGGACCGCGTTACCAACGAGACACGTCATGTCGCTCAATTATCAGGCTCACCAATTCCGCCCCGGCGCAGCCCTCGACGGTTCGGCCACCGCGTCGGCGGCCCTGTTCGCCGACGTGCTGGCCACCGCGCATCGCGGCGGCAATCCCATGCTGCAGGCCATGAAGGTCGCGCGGATCAATCACCTCATTGCGTCCTGCGCCTGGACCGACGCAGCGCTGGCGCTGCTGGCGCTGGAGTTGCCGCGCTGGCAGCTGCGCCGCCTCGCTTACGATGCCGGCGAATGGCACTGCGCGCTGTCTGATAACCGCGAGATCCCGGAGTGGCTCGACGTCGCCATCGAGACGCATCATGCCGACATGGCGCTGGCGATCCTCGGCGCCATCCTGCAGGCCCGGCATGAAGGCGTCAGGCCAGAATTGCCGAACGTCGCGATGGGCCCGGCTGCACCCGACGCGTCGTGGCAGCCGGTGCTGTGCGACAACTTCGCCTGAGCCAGCGAATGCCGCAGCTCGGACGGATCACCACCGAATTCTCCAGCGCCCAGGTCATCACCCGCTTTGCGCTGCGGATGGTCATCCTCTGCGTGTTCGCATCATTTGGCAGCGTCGGCTTCGCGCGCAGCTTTGCCGCGCTGCTGTGGATGTCGACGATTATCTGCATGCTCACGGCGCTGTTGCGCCGCGAGCCGCTGCGTGGCGCCGCGCTCACCTACTGGGACGAGGCCGCCGCCTACGGCGCGCTGTTCTGTTTGACCAGTCTCGCTTCCGTGCAGGCGTCATAACCCCATCGACCCATATGACTTCCCTATGAGATCGGCTCCCGGTCGCTCTCGCTTTCAAATCCCGCCGCTCAGATATTGCTGACATGTCCAGTTCGGACTGCGGCGCTGCGGCGCCGGTCATCGTCACAGGAGACTTTACGTGAACCTTGTCGAACCTCCCTCATGTAACATCGTGTTGATTGGAAAAAACAGCCGCGGCCAGTGGGTCGCGCGCGAACGCAACGGGCTCTATGGCGGCCTGTTCGTCAGCCAGCAGGCCGCGATCCGCTACGCCCTGTTCGAGAATCATCATCATCCCGAAGCCATCATCTCGATCGCCGCTCCGCTGGAGCTCGACATGGGCACCATGCCCCCGTCCGAAGCCGCGGCCGCCGTGCAATCGCGCCGCGCCGCCTGACCGGCGGGCAATGGTGACGACCATGACCAGCGCCACTGACCGCACCGCCTGGCTGGCGGGCTGCATTCCCGACCTGCCGACCCCGTTCGACGATCGCGATCGCATCGATCTCGCCGCCTTCGCGCAGCTGTGCGAACGTCAGATCGCGGCGGGCTGCAGCGCCATCGTCGTCGGCGAGACCGCCGGCGAGATGGCGACGCTGACGCCGGATGAGCACGGCGCCATCGTCCGCACCGCGGTGCGAGCCGCGCGCGGACGGGTCCGCGTGATCGCCGGTGCCGGCTCCAACTCCACCGGCCAGGCGGTCGCGCTGACGCGGCGCTCTGACGCTGCCGGCGCCGACGCCGTCCTGTCCGTGGTGCCCTACTACAACAAGCCGATGCAGTCGGGCATAGCGGCGCATTTCAAGGCGGTCGCCGACTGCACCGAGCTGCCCGTCATCCTGCACGACATCCCGCAGCGAACGATGCGCGGCCTCGCCGACGACACGCTGCTGCAACTGGCGACGTCGCCGCAGTTCATCGGACTGCGCGACGGCTCCGGAGATGTCACGCGCCCGTTGCGGCTGCGCTCGCGGCTGCGGCCGGGCTTCCGGCTGTTGTCCGGCGACGACGCGACCGCGGCGGCGTTCATGGCGGAGGGCGGCGACGGCACCATCTCCATGACCGCCGCCGTGGTGCCGGAGCTGTGCCGGAAGATCGACGATTTGCGCGGCCACGCCGACCTGCGCAGCGCGCAGGCCATGGCGGGGCAGTTGTGCCGGCTGAATGCGGCGCTGGCGACGGACGGCACGCCGGCGGCCCTGAAACATGCGCTCGGCCTGCTCGGCCGGATGTCGCCGCGCGTGCGTCTGCCGATGGTCGAGCCGGACGCCACGGCAAAAGCCGCGATCGCAGAGGCGGTCGCGGCAATTCGCGAGGACATTGAAGAGTGCGTTGCGGAAACCCGGCTGCGACTGGAGCTGCGGGCGCTGTAGAGTGTGATCGGTTTGGGTTTAAGCAGGACGTGTCCCGGACGCGGTGCAGCATTCTTATGCCGCTCCGCAGATCCGGGGAACGATTTCACTGTGCTGAATCCAACTCTAATCCATCATTGCGACGCGCACGTACAGCAAAATCCAGTCCGGGTGACGGCTGGATTTCCTGACTTGGCTCGCATTGACAGCACGAACGAGGTTCGCGTCACGCATCCTATTGGTCGCGCGTCGCGCCGGGCCATTGCAGCCCGTGCTTCTCGCGCCATTTCGGACCGGGGCCGCGCATGTAATGCGCGCCGGGATGATAGCTCGCGGGACCGGTCACCAGCTTGCGCAGCAGCCAGGCGAGCAGCGCCGGCAGCGCCTTGCCGTAGGCGCCGATGCGCGCGAACAGCGCATCGGAGGGATGCCGCCTCATCGCCCGCCCCGATCGGTCGAGGCTTTTGGCGGGGCGTCGTAGCGGATGCCGCGCAGGCTGAGCTCGCGCTGCACGCGGCGCATCTTGTCGGCCACCAGCGCGACGCGGATGGCAGCAAAGAATCCCTTGATGTGGTTGCGCGTCAGCCGCGCCAGCACCAGCAGGCGCTTCCAGTGCATCGCGCCGGAATGATGGACGATCGGCCCCTGGTTGCGGCTGATCAGCCAGGACCGGTAGGCATCGTCGGAGGTGAGGTCGCGGAACTTGTCCGCGTGGTGAGAAACATACGTCATCGCAGGTCTCCAGGTCAGCAACGGCTATTCGCCATTGACTGCCGGAAGATGCTGATGAGGCCGTATGAAATCGAGAGCAGCCGCCGCGGCTCGTTATAGCCGCGGCATAAAGACGGCCGCTACTCCGCGGCGTTGCGGATTTCCGCGCGCTCGGCACGCACGGCGCAGAACTTGAACTCCGGGATCTTGCCGAACGGATCGAGCGCCGGATTGGTCAGCAGATTGGCCGCCGCCTCCGCGTAGCAGAACGGCATGAACACCATGTTCTCCGGTACGTCGCGATCGGTGCGCACCTTGATCTCCACCGCGCCGCGGCGGGTCTGCAGCCGCACGAAGTCGCCGGGCCGCACGCCCATCCGCCGCATGTCCTTCGGCGACATGAAGGCCACCGCCTCCGGCTCGATCTGGTCGAGCACCGCCGAGCGCCGCGTCATCGAACCGGTGTGCCAGTGTTCGAGCACGCGGCCGGTGGACAGCACCATCGGATATTCGTCGTCGGGCAGTTCGTCCGGCGGCAGCACGTGGGCGGGGACGATCTTGCCGCGGCCGCTCGGGGTCGGGAAGCCGGTGGTGAAGATGATCTCGTTGCCGGGCTTGTCGGAGGCATCGACCGGATAGGTCACCGCGCCCTCGCGCTCCAGCCGCTCCCAGGTGATGTTCTTCAGCGACGGCATCACCTGCGTCATCTCCGCGAACACGTCGGCGGGGCCGTTGTACGTCCAGTCCAGCCCCATGCGCTTGCCGATCTCCTGGATGATCCAGAGATCCTGCCGCGCATCGCCCGGCGGCTTGATGACCTCGCGGGCGATCTGCACGCGGCGGTCGGTGTTGGTGAAGGTGCCGACCTTCTCGGCGAAGGCGGAGGCCGGCAGCACCACGTCGGCGTGGAACGCGGTCTCGGTCAGGAACAGGTCCTGCACCACCAGATGGTCGAGCTTGGCCAGCGCGTCGCGCGCGTGCTGCACGTCGGGATCGGACATCGCCGGGTTCTCGCCCTCGATGAACATGCCGTTGATCTCGCCGCGATGGATGGCGTGGATGATCTCCACCACGGTGAGGCCGCGGTTGGGATCGAGATCGTAGTGCCACAGTTTCTCGAACGGTTCGCGCAGGTCGGTGCGGCCGACCGGCTGGTAGTCCGGCAGGAACATCGGGATCAGACCGGCATCGGAGGCGCCCTGCACGTTGTTCTGGCCGCGCAGCGGATGCAGCCCGGTGCCGGGCCGGCCGATCTGGCCGGTGGTCAGCGCCAGCGCGATCAGGCAGCGCGCATTGTCGGTGCCGTGGACGTGCTGGCTGATGCCCATTCCCCAGAAGATGATCGACGATTTCGAACGCGCATAGGTCCGCGCCACCTCGCGCAGGGTGTCGGCATCGATGCCGCAGATCGGCGCCATCTTCTCGGGCGTGAACTCGCCGATCCGCGCCTTGAGGTCGTCAAAGCCTTCGGTATAGCCGGCGATATATTGCGCGTCGGTCAGGCCTTCGGTGATGATGACGTTGAGCAGCGCATTCAGCATGGCGACGTCGGAGCCGGGCTTGAACTGCAAATGCTTCCAGGCATGGCGCGACAGGGTCTGCCGGCGCGGATCCATCACGATCAGCCTGGCGCCCTTCTTGGCGGCGTTCTTGATATAGGTCGCGGCGACGGGATGGTTGACCGTGGGATTGGCGCCGATCACGATGATGACCTCGGCGTCCATGGCGGCGGCGAACGGCGCCGACACCGCGCCGGAGTTGAGCCCCTCCATCAATGCTGCCACCGACGAGGCATGGCACAGCCGCGTGCAGTGATCGACATTGTTGGAGCCGAAGCCGGTGCGCACCAGCTTCTGGAACAAATAGGCTTCCTCGTTGGAGCCCTTGGCCGAGCCGAAGCCGGCCAGCGCCTTGACGCCCTTTTCGTCGCGGATCTTGACCAGACCCTTCGCAGCGATATCGAGCGCCTCTTCCCACGAGGCTTCGCGGAAGTGCGTGAACGGGTTGGCCGGATCGACCTGGTCGTTGCCGTCCTTCTTCGCATTGGCCAGCCGCACCAGCGGTTTGGTCAGGCGATGCGGATGGTGGATGTAGTCGAAGCCGAAGCGGCCCTTGACGCACAGCCGGTTGTGGTTGGCCGGGCCGTCGCGCCCCTCGGCATAGATGATCTTCTCGTCCTTGACCTGATAGGTCACCTGGCAGCCGACGCCGCAGAACGGGCACAGCGAGTCGACCTTCCTGTCGGCATAGACATTGCGGGTCTGGTTGTCATCGAGCAGCGCCGCCGGCATCAGCGCACCGGTCGGGCACGCCTGCACGCATTCGCCGCAGGCCACGCAGGTCGACTCGCCCATCGGGTCGTCGAAGTCGAACACGATCTTGGAATCGGCATTGCGATAGGCCATGCCGATGACATCGTTGACCTGGACCTCGCGGCAGGCGCGCACGCACAATCCGCACTGGATGCAAGAATCCAGATTGACGCGCATGGCGGGATGGCTGGCGTCGCCATGCCAGCGCTCCTCGGCGGGAAAGCGGCTCTCGGTGACCTCGATCTTCTCGGCCCAGTTCCAGAATTTCGAATCCGGGTCGTGCGAGGTGGCGCGCGCCGGCTGGTCGGCAACCAGCAGCTCCATCACCATCTTTTGTGCGGCGACGGCGCGGGCGCTCTCGGTCTTCACCTTCATGCCGACCGACGGGGTGCGCTTGCACGATGCCGCCAGCACCCGCTCGCCCTCGACCTCGACCATGCAGGCGCGGCAGTTGCCGTCCGGCCGGTAGTCCGGCTGCGGCGAATAGCACAGATGCGGAATTTCGCGGCCCTGCCGCTTGGCGACCTGCCAGATGGTCTCGCCGTCGATGGCCTCGACCTGCTTGCCGTCCAGTTCGAATGGGATTCGGGTCATTCGGCGGCTTCTTTCGGCACGAATTCTTCGGGGAAGTATTTAATGACGGTGCTGAGCGGATTCGAGGCGGCCTGGCCCAGCCCGCAGATCGAGGCGTCGCGCATCGTCTGACTCAATTCGTCGAGCAGGCCCCGGTTCCACACCGGCTGCTGCATCAGCAGCGCCGCCTTCTGGGTTCCGACCCGGCATGGCGTGCACTGGCCGCAGCTCTCGTCCTCGAAGAAGCGCATGAGGTTCAGCGCCGCCGCCCGCACGTCGTCCTTGTCGGACAGGACGATCACCGCGGCAGAGCCGATGAAGCAGCCGTATTTTTCCAGGGTGCCGAAATCGAGCGGGATATCGCCCATCGACGCCGGCAGGATACCGCCGGACGCGCCGCCGGGAAGGTAAGCGTGAAACGCATGGCCGTCGGCCATGCCGCCGCAATATTCGTCGATCAGCTCGCGCACGGTGATGCCGGCCGGCGCCAGCTTGACGCCGGTGTTTTTCACCCGGCCGGACACCGAGAAGCTGCGCAGGCCCTTGCGGTCATTGCGGCCATGGCTGTTCCACCACGTCGCGCCCTTCTCGACCACGTCGCGGATCCACCACAGCGTCTCGATATTGTTGATCAGGGTCGGCAGGCCGAACAGCCCGACCTGGAACGGATAAGGCGGCTTGTGCCGCGGCAGCCCGCGCTTGCCCTCGACGCTTTCCAAGAGCGCGGATTCCTCGCCGCAGATATAGGCGCCGGCGCCGCGCCGCATGTGCAGGATCGGCCCGCCCGGCGGCAGCTTGGCAATCTCGCGCGCGAGGATTTCGCGGGACGCCGGATATTCGTCGCGCAGGTAGATGTAGATCTCGGCGGCCTCGACCACGTGGGCGCCGATCAGCATGCCCTCCAGGAAGCGGTGCGGATCGGTCTCCAGATAATAGCGGTCCTTGATGGTGCCGGGCTCGCCCTCGTCGCCATTGATCACCATCATCCGCGGGCCGGGTTCGCCGAGCACCGCGCGCCACTTGCGCCCGGTGGGGAAGCCGGCGCCGCCAAGGCCGCGCAGGCTGGCATCGTCCAGCGCCTTCAAGAGATCGTCGCGCGACAGCTCGCCCGAGCGCACGCGCTGCAGGAGCTTGTAACCGCCGTCGGCCACATAGGCGTCGTAGTCGATATAGGCGGGCATGTCGGTATGGGTGTGGCCGCCGGCAACGGCAGCAAGCACGCGCGGCACGTCGGCGTGATCGACGAAGTGATGGCCGACCTCGACCGTCGGCGCGGTGTTGCAGCGGCCGGTGCACGGCGCGCGCACCACGCGTACGCCGGGGCCGGTGCTGTTCTGCAGCTCCTGCATCAGTCGCTCGGCGCCGAACAGCGAACAGGTCAGCGAATCGCAGACCCGGATGGTGAGCGGCGCGATGTCCGGCTCGCCCTCCTTCACCACATCGAAATGCGCGTAGAAGGTCGCGGTCTCGAACACTTCGGCGAAGGCCAGCTTCATCTCGTCGGCCAATGCCGCGAGGTGCGCCGCGGAAATCTGCCGATACTTGTCCTGAATCAGATGCAGATGCTCGATCAGCAGATCGCGACGCCGCGGCCGGTCGCCGAGCAGCAGTTCGACCTCATGGGCCGCCTGCGGATCGATCTGGCGCCCCTTGGGCGTCGATTTCGCCCGCTTCCGGCCTGCGCCCGGATGTTCGAACGATCGTACCTGCACGTCATGGCTCATCGCGCATCCATCCCATTCCACTTTGGACCGACTCTAAACGGTGGCATGCCACATGCCAATAGCGGAACCGGCCTTTTGTCGTCTCAAGCGATCGCGGGACGACCGGCCGCCAAGCCGATCGTCCCGCCGCTTTGCCGCGACCCTACTTGAAGATCGCCACCGCGCTCTGCAGCGTCAGCCAGACGCCCCATGCCAGCGGCACGCCGACGAAGGCCCAGAACGCCGCCGTGCTGGCGTCGAGCCCGCCCTTGCCGATGCCATAGGAACCGCCGCTGTTCGCCGTGACACCCTTGGCCTGCAGCGCCGCCACCTCTTCCGGCTTCATGAACCAGTGGTCGGCCAGCGGCTTGACCAGCGCATTGCAGATCAGGCCCAGCACCAGCATGCCGGCGAGGATGTACATGGTGAAGTCGTAGACCTGCGCCCGCGGCACGCCGGCGCTGATCTGGAACTCGCGGATGTAGTTCACCACCACCGGGCCGATGATGCCAGCCGTCGCCCAGGCCGTCAGCAGCCGGCCGTGGATGGCGCCGACGAACTGGGTGCCGAAGATGTCGGCCAGATAGGCCGGCACCGTGGCGAAGCCGCCGCCATACATCGACAGGATGATGCCGAACGCCAGCACGAACAGCACCTTGCTGCCCATCGCCGCGAAGGTCGGCGCCAGCGCGTAGAGCACGATGCCGAGGATGAAGAATGTGTAGTAGGTGTTCTTGCGTCCCATCTTGTCGGACAGCGAGGCCCAGAAGAACCGGCCGCCGATGTTGAACAGCGACAGCAGCCCGGCGAAGCCGGCAGCGATCGCCGCAATCGCCGTCTTCTGCTCGGCGGACAACTGGTTGAAGCTGAGATCGGGCAGCCCGATCAGCTTGCCGGCGAAGATCTCCTGCAGCATCGGCGAGGCCATGCCGATGACGCCGATGCCCGCCGACACGTTGAGGCACAGCACCGCCCAGATCAGCCAGAACTGCTTCGTCTTGTGGGCATTGTCGAGATGCACATGATGCTCGGTGATCATGGCATTGGATTTCTCCGGCGGGGTCCAGCCCTCCGGACGCCAGTTCGGCGGCGCGAGGCGATACGAGAACGCGCCGATCATCATGAACACGAAATAGATCGCGCCCATCGCCAGGAAGGTCTGCCAGACACCGACATCGGTGGGCGTCTTGAAGTAGTTCATCAGCATGTTGGCCAGCGGCGCGCCGATCATGGCGCCGCCGCCGAAGCCCATGATCGCCATGCCGGTGGCCATGCCGCGGCGGTCGGGAAACCACTTCACCAGCGTCGACACCGGGGAGATGTAACCGAGGCCGAGGCCGACGCCGCCGATCACGCCGGAACCGAGCCACAGCAACCACAGTTGATGCGTGTAGACGCCGATCGAACCCAGCACGAGGCCGCCGCACCAGCACATGGCGGAAACGAAGCCGGCCTTGCGCGGACCGGAGCGCTCCAGCCAGCCGCCCCAGATCGCCGCGGAGACGCCGAGCAGCACGAAGAACAGCGTGTACATCCAGCCGAGGCTCGACACCCGCCAGTCGCAGGTGGTGGTGACCAGTTCCTGGAAGATCGTCATCTCGGCGCAGGCCTTCGGCGCCGACAGGCCGATGGCGCGGGACAGCGGCAGCCAGAACACGCTGAACCCATAGGCCATGCCTATGCACAGATGGATGCACAACGCGGCCGGCGGTACCAGCCAGCGGTTGAAGCCTGCGGTCGCAATGATGCGCTCGCGGTCGAGAATCCCCGCCGAACCGCCGGACAGTGTCCCTGCGTTACCGATTGTCGTCATCAATTCCTCCCCTGCAGCCGCTCTTGGCGAGCGTGTCTGTCGTTGCGTTCTGATGTTTTCAGATACGTCGCGCCATTCCCAGCAAACTTAAGGAGAATGAGAATTGATCCAAAGATCAATAAAGCATTTTCATGCTGCGATACTGAATCGCTATCGATGAGATGAAGGACCCGCGAATTCTTGAAATGATGATAGCAATGTTTGACGGGTGACTCAGTCGTGCAGGCCTGCTGCCGCCTTTTCGATCAGGAACACGATTCTGCTATCGCTGCGTTCGGTGATGTCGACGTGGTCGCCGGTCTGCTGGATCAGCGCGGGGATATCGATCACCGCCAGCGGATCGGTGCAGTGCACTTCGAGCCGGTCTCCGGGCGCCAGCGCTTTCAGCGCCTTGCGCGTTTTCAGCGCCGGCAGCGGACATTTCAGGCCGGTGAGATCGAGGGTGGTGGTGGTCATGGGGTCAGCCTGCCTCAGACGAGATTTGCGTAAGCGAGGAAGCCGACGATGGCACCGGGTTCCACCGAGGTGATGTCCTCGCCGAGTTCCACCAGGCCGTCGGTCTCCACCAGCGACGACAGCAGCCCGGCGCCCTCGCGCGGGAACTTGATCGCTTCCAGCGTGCCGTCATCGCCGCGGCGCAGGTTCACACGAACATATTCGCGCCGGCCGCTTTTCTTGGTGTAGCTGAACGCCGCGCGCAGCGGCATCGGCGCCAGCTTCTGCTGCATCGCGCCCGCGAGCGCCAACACGGTCGGCCGCACCACATGGGCGAAGGTCACAAAACTCGCCACCGGATTGCCCGGCAGGCCGATGAACGGCGTGCCTGATATGATGCCCATGGCCACCGGCCGGCCCGGCTTGATGGCCATCCGCCACAGCACCAATGAGCCGACGCTTTCCACGGCAGCCTTGACGTGATCCTCCTCACCGGTGGAGACGCCGCCCGAGGTGAGAATGAGATCGTGTGCGTGGGCCGCGTCCTGCAACGCCGTCGCCAGCGCGGCGCGGTCGTCGCGGATGATGCCGAGATCGCTGACCTCGCAGCCGAGCCGCCGCAGCAGCGCCTGCAGCATGAAGCGGTTGGAGTCGAATTGTTGCGCGGCGCCCCGCGCGTCGCCCGACGACACCAGCTCGTTGCCGGTGGAGAACACCGCGACGCGGATTCGCCTGATCACATCAACCTGCGTCAGACCGAACGCCGCGATCAATGCCACGTCCTGCGGCCGCAGCCGCTGTCCGGCCTGCAGGGCGGCTGTGCCTTGCGCAATGTCCTCGCCGGCCGGCCGCACATTGGCGCCGGCTTTCAGGCCGGGCGGCAACACCACGCGGCCCTCGTCGTCGAGACGCACGTCCTCCTGCATGAACACCGTGTCGGCGCCGTCGGGCATCGGCGCACCCGTAAAGATCCGCATGGCCGCACCGGCCGCCATCGGCTGTGCCGAAGCGCCGGCCTGCACGCGCCCGGTCACCGGAAAAGCCTGCGCTTCGGCGGCGGTGAGATCGCTGTGACGCACCGCATAGCCGTCGACCGCGGAATTGGTGAACGGCGGCAGCGGCAGCGGCGCCTTGAGATCGGCGGCGAGGATGCGGCCATCGGCCTGCATCAGGTCGACACGTTCTACATCCCTGATCGCCGCGACCCGCGCGGCGATGATCGCCACCGCCTCGTCCACCGACATCAGCGGCCCGCCAAAGGCAAAGCAATCGTCCGACAGCTGCGCCATCGCTCAGGCCTCCATCGCCAGAACGTCGTCGATGTCCATCGCCAAAGCCAGCATCATCGCGGCAATCGCCTGGATATCGTCGAGATGCGCCACCGGCAGGTTGGTGATGACGTCGACATCGCTGGCGATACCGACAATGGCCGGATCACTGGGGAACAACAGCGCCTTGCCGTTGCCGGCGCGGTGCACCTCGATCTTGCGGTGCGGATCGGTCTTGAAGCCCTCGACCAGCACCAGGTCGACCGGTGCCAGTCTGGCCAGGAGTTCCGGCAACCTGGGTTCCGCCGCGCCGCGCAATTCGTGCATCAGGGCAAAACGCTGGCTCGACGACACCAGCACCTCGCTGGCGCCGGCCTCGCGGTGCACCCAGGAATCCTTGCCGGGAACATCGACGTCGAAGGCATGGTGGGCATGCTTGATGGTCGAGACCCGCAATCCCTGCGCAATGAAATGCGGAATCAGCCGCGCCAGCAGCGTCGTCTTGCCGGCGCCGCTCCAGCCCGCCAGTCCGATTACCTTCATTCCGCACTCCACCCGGACAATTGCCGTTTCCGTGCTTATATCCGTCTGCACCGGAATGTCATATGAGCAGCCATGACCCAGACCAGCAGCACAGCCAGCGAAGCCCAAGCCTCCCTGACCGCCCCCCTGATCGTCCCCAATCCGCACGATCCGCGGCTGACCGAACGGGTCAAGGGGATCGACCAGACCGGCGCGGCCATCGAGACCAATGTTCCCGTGGAGCGGCCGCTGACGCTGTATCTCAACGCCCAGGAGATCGTCACCATGATGACGATCGGCGACTATCCGGAATATCTGGCGCTCGGCTACCTCCTGAACCAGAACATGCTGAAATATGACGACGTGGTCACCGGGGTCGACTATGACGACGACCTCGAAGTGGTCGTGGTGCGCACCGAACACCACACCAATTTCGAGGCCAAGCTGAAGAAGCGCACGCAGACGTCCGGCTGCGCCCAGGGCACCGCGTTCGGCGACCTGCTGGAAGCCGTCGAGAGCGTGGCATTGCCCAAGGCCGAGTTGCGCACGTCGTGGCTCTACGAGATGACCCACACTATCAACACCATGCCGTCGCTGTATCTCGAGGCGGGCGCGATCCATGGCTGCGTGCTGTGCCAGCAGGGCAAGCCCGTCTGCTACACCGAGGATGTCGGTCGCCACAACGCGGTCGACAAGATCGCCGGCTGGATGTTCCGCCACCATGTCGATCCCGCCGACAAGATTCTCTACACCACCGGCCGGCTGACATCGGAGATGATCATCAAGACGGTGCGGATGGGGATTCCGATTCTGGTGTCGCGCTCCGGCTTCACTGCCTGGGGCGTCGACCTCGCGCGCCAGGTCGGACTTACGCTGGTCGGCCGCGCCAAGGGCAAGCGCTTCATCGCTTTGGCCGGGCAGGAGCGCATCGTGTTCGACCAGAACCTCGACTTCGTCGCCGAAGAATCCATGCGCAGCAAACGCAAGGGCGGCGATAGGGATGACTGAGATGTTGAAAATTCCCGGCGTCCTGCTCGCAGGCGGACTGGCGCGACGCATGGGCGGCGGCGACAAGCCGATGCGCGAGATCGGCGGCCGCACCATTCTCGACCGCGTCATCGCGCGGCTGGCGCCGCAATGCGACGGGCTCATCCTCAACGCCAATGGCGATCCCGCGCGCTTCGCGGCATTCGGCTTGCCGGTGATTCCCGACAGCGTCGCGGATTTTCCAGGTCCCCTGGCCGGCATTCTCGCGGCGCTCGACTGGACCGCGGAGCATCGGCCCGATGTCGAGCACATCCTCAGCGCCGCCGCCGACTGCCCGTTTCTGCCGCGCGACCTCGTCGCGCGCCTGCATGCGGCGCTGCGCGCCGAAAATGCGCAGCTCGCGGTCGCCGCCTCCGACGGACAGTCGCATCCGGTGATCGGCCTGTGGAGCGTGAGCCTGCGCGCCGAGCTGCGCCACGCGCTGGTGGTCGAGGACGTCAGAAAGATCGACCGCTGGACCGCGCGATATCGCCTGGCCACGGTGACATGGCCGACGATGCCGCTCGATCCGTTCTTCAACGCCAACACCATGGACGACATCGCCGAAGCCGAGCGGCTGGCGGAACTGGATGGCGGATAGCTCAATCGGTAGCCCGCATGAGCGGCGCGACGTGCGCGCTGTCATTCCGGGGCGTGAGGGCGCGCCCGAGCGAACCCGGAATCTGAAGATGAGTAAACACCTCGGGATTCCCCGCCACTCCAATTGGAGTGGCGCGGTTCGCGCGCGGCTATCGCCGCACGCGCCACCTCCGTCATCCTGAGAGTCTGACCGAAAAAGCAGCCAGCAAAATCAGGCTCGGCTGAGAGAGGCCGTGATGCCCGGCTTTGTGCCGGGCATCCACGTTCGCGCGAAACATCGTAGATGGCCGGGGCAAGCCCGGCCATGACGATTTTGGCTGACGGTCGAACCACTTAACAAACTCCTGAGAATACGGTCTGCTCTTTCGGTCAGACTCTCAGGGTGACGGCTTCGTTTTGCGGTAACCATCCGACCGCTCCCACCATGAGGGACTCTCGGCCTTCGTCGTGACAGACCTCAGAACCTCACCGCAAAGTTGCCGCGCAGGGTGTGGTCGGTGACGCCGGCGCCGAACTGGCCGCCGTAGCTGAGGCCGAGCACGGCGTTGGGCGTGAGGTTCACATCGAAGCCGAGGTCGGCAACCGCACCGTCCCGCGCGATCGGCACGCCGGCGATGCCGAAGGCCGATGCGCCCGCGAAGGCCATGGCGGCCACCGGTGTGGTATCGCCGAAGCCGTGGCGCCAGCCGAGCATGCCGCGCGTGGTCGCGGTGACGCCGTTGCCGACCACAAGGCCGCTCGAGGCGCGCAGACCGAGCGTGGTGAAGGTCACGCCGGTGGTGTCGCCCCGGCCGGTGAGCGCCGCGGCGCCGCCTCTCTCGGTGAAGCCGTCGGTCGACAGGCTGACATAAGCGAGATTGGCGAACGGCTCGAAGGCCAGTGTACCGAGCGGGGTCTGCCCGGCCCGGATGCGATAGCCGAGTTCGCCGAAGCCCTGGGTGGTGACGGCACTATAGTCGGCGGTGAGCGTGCCGCCGAAGCCGGGGAATGCGACCGAGCGGCTGGTCGCGATATCGTGCCGCGTGAAAGCGAGCCCGGAGCGGAAGGCGAGATCACCCCACTGCGTGCCGCCATAGAGGCCGACATGATAGTTGTCGCTGGCGCCGGACGAGCTGCGATCGTTGACGCGAAAATTCGAGCGGCTGTAGCCGCCGACCATGCCGACCCGCCAGCCATCGATGAGGGGCGCGTCGGCGCCGGCCAGGAAACCGCCGATGTCGCGCTTCAGCGTGGCAGCGTTGCCGTCACCGTTCCACTGGCCCCAGGAGCCGAAGCCGCGGCCCCACACCGCGATGCCCGGGGCACTGGCAGCCGCGAGCACGGGCCTGCCATTGACATAGGTGGTGACCGGCACGCCGCCGGCGCCGACGCTGTCAAAGGCGGCGCGCAGCCGGTCCACCGCGGCCTCGCGGACGAACCGGCTGTCCTCGATCATCACGCCCCTGGCCGACGCATGCACTTCGCCGGAGAGCTGGTCGAACGCATTGCGGGCCTGCGCCACGTTGAGCTGCACCAGCGCACCGGCCAGTGGACCGCCGAGCGGCAAACCATCGGCGCCACCGCCAGTGGCGATCTGGTTGCGGGTCGATCCCGCCGAGGCAAATGTCAGGGCGCTGCGGTTTTGGGTGAGATAGACGCTGGTGGCATCGTAACTGAGGCCATAGGCCAGGAACGGCGTCGCGCCGGCGCCGCTGGCACCGGCGAAGGCGCCGGTGACGCCGCCGGCCGCAGACAGGATGGTGTACTTGGTGCCGATCGGCGCGGCGCCGGAGGCGACGATTGTTCCGCCGTTCAGCGTCGCGGTGCCCGTTGCAGCAATCCTGTCGGACTGCCCCGCCGCGTTGGTCTCGACCTGATAGATCGATCCCGCAGCAAAGCTGACATTGCCGTTGACGTTCAGGGTGCCGATCGAATTGCCGGGCCCGACGGTGCCGCCGCCGGTGGCGACGATGCCGCCGACAGTGCCGGTACCGCCGAGGATACCGCCCGACACAGTCACGATGGAGCCGGCGAGAGATCCATTCACGGCCAGCCGACCGCCGGTCACGTTGGTCGCGCCGGTGAAGACGCTGGAATCCGCCGTCAAGATGGTGGTGCCGGCGATCTGGTTGATGGTGCCACGCCCGCTCAACCCGTTGATCGGAGCATCGAACGCGTAGTTGCTGCCGGTATGGTTGAAATTGATCGCGCCGTCGCCATTGCCGAAGACGATACTCTGAAGACCGACATTGAGCGTGCCCGGCGCGGCAGCTGCCGCGCCGATGCCAGCGCCGATATTGAGGGTGCCTACCGAGCCGGCCTGGGACCCGAGGATCAGATTGCCGCTCGTCGATACGACAGCGCCATCGGCAATCGTCAGCGTGCCGTCGCCGGCTCCACCGACAATGAGCCCATTGTTCTGAACGATCAGGCGAGAGCCCGAACCTGTGATTGTTGCTGTGCCGACCGAGCCTGCGTTCTGACCGATATAGTTCACCAGTGAGGTGGCGGTGACCGTGGCGCCATTCGATACCGTCAGCGTGCCGACGCCGTCGTTGCCGACGGTCATGCTGGCGACCGTCAGGGCCGATCCGGCACCATCGACGGTGACGGTGCCTTTTCCGCCGGCTTGATCGCCAATTGTCAGCGGCGAGGGGTTGCTGGTGACGGCTGCACCGTTCAGGATGTTCAGCGTGCCGGCGCCCAGGCGCCCGACGGTGATGCTCGCGGCGTCCCAGATCGAGCCGCCGCCGGTGACCGTCACCGTGCCGACGCCATCTGCCTGATAGCCCAGGACAGCGTCGGTGGCGACAGACACCTTTCCGCCATTCGCAATCGTCAGGGTGCCGGTGCCGTCCTGACCGACCCAGAAGCCGCTTGTGCCTGTGTGGGCCCAGCTTGACCCAGCGCCGGTGATTGTCGCGTTGCCGATGGAGCCCGCACTTTTACCGATGGTGCTGCCAAATTGGTTGGTCAGCACCGTGCCGCCGTTCGATACCGTCAACGTGCCGTTGCCGGCATCACCGACAACAAAACTGGCACCGGACAAGGTCGAACCTGTCCCATCGACCGTCACCACACCCGAAGAACCAAGAGAGTTCCCCAAGGCGACCGAATATCCAGCTGCGCTCATGACTGCGCCGCCATTGAGAATCGAAAGCGTGCCCGTACCATCAAAACCGACTGCCACGCCTTGCGCGTTCCATATCGCCCCGGCACCGGTCACCGTCGCCGTGCCGGTGGAGCCGGCCTGACGGCCCACCAGCCCCTGGCCGCTGTTGAGGATGCCGCTGTTCGCGATCGTCAGCATGCCGATATTGTTGAGACCGACGGTTACGCTATTGCTGGAGGCCGTCGCGCCGCTGATCAACGTCGCGTTTGATGCGGTCGTGTCGATATAGGTGTTGTCGCCGGCTGTCGGGGGCGCACCGAGATTCCAGTTTGCGCCGGCAAACCAGTCCGGCGATGTGGTACCTGTCCAGAAGTCGTTGGCCGCCGCCGCCGGATTCGTCAGGGTAACGCCGGCAAGCGCAGCGCAACCCAACGCCAGCGCCAGATGGCTGGCATTGGCGCGGTATCGACGCAGAACGCGTTCGGTGTTGGGGGCCAGACGTGACGACATTCAACGATTCCTTGCGATGCGGTAACTTCGAACCTGTGTCGCATCGCCGGGTTGAACTGTCTTGGGCTGGAGTGCAGCGGAATTGTCCTGCAGAGAAGCGCCCTGCTTTGCCGGACGATGTGTCTGCACGGCAACATTGCGTCGGAAACGACAGCGCCTATCGCGCACTGCTCGGCGTGCAGCCGAAGCGTCTTCCTGACGACGGCCGGACTGTGCGTCGACGTCGATCATGCGGCATCGTCCGGCATCGCTGAACCTATCTCGCCGCGGTCCCGACCCAGTGGCATCGGGAGATTGGACCATGATTTCTGCACGTCGTTTCATGAGCAGCCGTTTCAGAGCAACGATGATCGCGCTCGCATTGTACGCTGCCGGCAGCACAGCGCAGGCTGCAGCGAACTCCGTCAGCTTCGATGGCAACTCGCTGCAGCAACTGCGCCACGGCACCACCGGCACCGACCGCTTCGCCGAATACGGCCGCCGCGCCGACAAACTGTCGGAAACGCTGACAGTGCGCCTGCTTGCAGACCGGGCACCCTTCAAGGCGCAGGTCGCGACGCTGCTGGCGTCGATCAGGAAGGCCAATCCGAAGGTCAAGCTCAAGGTGCTGCAGCGGAACAACAGCGACGACGTGATGATCTCCTATCTCGGCGATCTCGGCGGCACGCGCGTCAGCCAGGTGCTGTGGCGGCTGGCGGCCTTGGGCGACCGGTCCGTCGCGGCGATCTACCAGATGGATTTCGACATCTACGACGAGGACGCCAAGGACCGCGTCACGGCGCACGCCGCCGAGCGCGCCCTCGTCACCTTCGCGCCGGCCGACATGGCCCGGCTCGTTGCCGATGAGAACTAGCACACCCGTCTTTCCGAAGCCGGACACGAACATTCAAGGACACTCGCATGAACCGCACGACTTGGGTCTTTTGCAGCGCGCTGTTCGCTGCGACAGCGCTGGTGAGTTTCCCGGCCGCCGCTGACGAATGCGATCATCCGCAAAGCGCCGAGACTGCGATCGTCGCCTGTACCCAGAGCATCGCCTCGGGGAAATGGACCGGACGCAATCAGGCGATCAACTACACCAACCGCGGGAACCGCTATCGCGACACTGGCGATCTCGACCGTGCTATCGCCGACTACAGCGAGGCGATCCGAATCGATCCCCAACACGCCATGGCCTTCAACAATCGCGGGCGCGTCTATACCGACAAGGGCGAACCCGACCGCGCCATGGCCGACTTCAACGACGCGATCCGGATCGATCCAAAATTCGCCCCGGCGTTCAGCAATCGGGGCGGTGCCTACAGCGACAAAGGCGACCTGGGTCGCGCTATCGCAGACTATAGCGAGGCGATCCGGCTCGATCCCTCATTCGCCATGGCCTTGTACAATCGAGGCGTCGCCTATCGCGCCATCGGAGACATCGACCGCGCCATTGCCGACTACAGCGGGGCGATCCGCATCGATCCCAAATACGTCATGGCCTTCAACAATCGGGGGCTTGCCTACAACGACAAAGGCGACCACGACCGCGCCATCGCCGACTATACGAAGGCGATCCGGATCGACCCCAAATTCGCCGTGGCCCTTGGCAATCGAGGGGTCGCTTATCGCGCCAAGGGCGATCCCGACCGCGCCCTTGCCGACTACAACGAAGTGATCCGGACTGATCCGCAAAACGCCCTGGTCTTCAACAATCGCGGCAACGTCTACAGCGACAAGGGCGACACCGATCGCGCCATCGACGACTTCAGTGCGGCGATCCGGATCGATCCGAATAACGCGCTGGCGTTCAGCGATCGCGCCGACGCCTACCGCGCCAAGGGCGACAATGACCGCGCCATCGCCGATTACAGCGAGGCGATCCGGATCGATCCGGGGTTGATCGAGGCCTACATCGCCCGCGGTATCGCCTACAGCCGAAACGGCGACAACGACCGCGCGATCGCTGACTTGAGTGTGACGATCCGGTCCGATCCCAGTAACGTCGGCGCCTTTGTTGTTCGCGGCATCGCCTACAGCCAGAAGGGCGACCATGACCGCGCCATCAGCGACTACAGCGCAGCGATCCGGCTCGATCCCAAGTCCTCGCTGGGCTACATCGGTCGCGGCCGTTCGCATCTGTTTGCCGGCTCGGTCGCCAAAGCGGAGGCCGATTTTGCCGAGGCCAGCAAGCTGCACCCCACCGATGCCTATAACGTGCTGTGGGCAGATATTGCCGCCCGGCGAGGCCGTCGCCCGAGCCGCCTGGCGCAAACCAGTTCCCCGATCGACATGACCGTGTGGCCGGCACCGGTGATCAAGATGTTCATGGGCGAGATAACGCCCGATGCCTTGCTTGCTGCCGCAGACAATGCGGACGCCACAAGGAAAACGAGCCACGTCTGCGAGGCGATTTTCTACAGCGGAGAGCTGGCTTTGACCAAGGGGTCGACAGATGAAGCAGCACGGCTGTTCCGGCTCGCAGCCAGTGATTGCCCGCGCAACGCCGACGAGTGGAGCGCCGCCAGTTCTGAGTTGAAGGCGCTAGGCGTCGTCCCCTGAGCATGCTGTCGGCAGGGCAACGCCTGCGGCAACCCTTTTAAAGATGATACCTATCGCGCACTGCTCGGCGTGCAGCCGAAGCGGCGGCGGAAACAGCGGTTGAAGTAAGCCACGTCGTTGAAGCCGCAGATCATGGCGATCTCGCTGACCCGCATCCCGTCGCAACGCCGGTCCTGCAGCATCCTCCAGGTCTTCTGCAGGCGCAGTTCGAGCACCCGCTCGGCAAAGCTCACACCGGTCTCCTGCAGCAGGTCGTGGACATAGCGCGCCGACAGCTTGAGCTCGCGCGCGACGCCCTGCGCGGAGATGCCGGGATGGGCGAAATTGTCGGCGATCTTCGCCAGCACCGCCTGCAGCCGGGCAGCCCGCAACCCGCGCAGGCCCGCGAGTTCGGCCGTCTCGCCCTTGGCGCCGGTCGCCAATCCGATGAGATCGACGATGGTCGTGGCAGCATGCGTTTCGAGATCGGGCGTGGTGAGAGCGGGGCCGCTTTCCAGCAGCCGGCAGTAGCGCTTGAGCAAATCGAGGGCTTCGTTGTCGGCGCCGATCTTCAGGGCCAGCCTGGTATCGATCTGCGGGAAGGCCTGCGTCAGGACGTCGCGCGGGATCACCACGTTCATCCAGACATTGCTGTCGGCACCGTGCATCTTCAGCGACTCCGCCGCGGTGACCAGCGCCGCCTCGCCGCGGCCCACGGCGTATTCGCGGCCGACCTGCACGCCGGCGAGCGCGGTATCCGCCTTGTTGACGAGCAAGAGATAATTGTCATTGCCATCGTCGGCGATATTGCGGGCCATCCGCGATGCGCGCTTGATCGTTCCGGCCATCTGGCCGAGCACCACAGGCCCCAGGGTGGTGGCCTCGATCACCGCCTCGAAGGGCAGCTTTTCGGAGATTGCGTATTCGACCGACCAGATCTCCGCGACATGAATATCCTGCCAGAGGTCGAATTTGGCTTTCTCATTGAGATCGGGAGACAGGTCCTTGGACGAAAACGCCGTTCTTTGCACAACGCAGGCCCTTCTCGAAATATGATATTCGGCACGAAAGTCGATACCATTCCCGACTGGCCAGCCGGAGTCCAGATGGTCGCATCGGCGTGCTGGATGGAAATCACGACAGATCGCGAGCCGAAGGCCCGCCTGACTATGTCGCGCGAAGACCGCATCGCGTTCGAATTTGGGTGCAAGAAATTCCAGCGCGATTGCCGCCATAGAGGCGCCGGCGATGCGGCGCGCACCGCTTCCGTCATCCTGAGATGCGCGCCGACTTCGCCGAGCCTCGCAGGATGCGGCTGCGACCACGGTGCCCGCCGTCGCCCTTCGAGACGCCGCGCAAACGCGCGGCCCCTCCGCCAAAACGATCAAGCCCGCTTTGGCCGGGGTGACGGCTTCGTTAGTACTTTACGCCGGCCGAAACCCCGCCTGCGCCAGCGCCGCTTTGCTTTCCTCCGACGCCAGCGACGCCAGGAACGCCTGCACCGCCGGCCGCGATTTTCGCGCAGTGACGACGGCGAAGTCGTAGTGCTCCTCAGCCAATGGAATGAAGCCCAATCCTGCCGCATGCGCGACCGGCGCGATGGTCATGCCCCAGTCGGCGCGGTGCTGGCCGACGGCGGCGGCGACCGCGTTGTGCGACTTCGGCTGATTCCAGTAGCCGTCGGGCCGCGCGGCACCGAGCAGGCGATCGATCAGGATGCGGGTGCCTGCCCCCTGATTGCGGTTGACCATGATGCAGGCGGGATCGGCCAAAGCGGCGCGCACCGCGTCCGGCGCGGAGCGACTCTCGAAACGCGCGTCGCCACGGCGAAACACGATGCCCTGCATGCGGCGCCAGCCGGGCACCAGTTCGAGCCCATCTGATAGGAACGGCGTGTTGTAGCTCTCGGTCTTCTCGTCGAACAGATGGATCGGCGCGAGGTCGCATTCGCCGCGCTTCGCCGCCGCGAGACCGCCGAGGCTGCCGACGGCAATGGAGCGCACCGTGAGGCCGGCGCGCGCCAGCGGCGCGGTGACCAGATCGAGGCCGGTGCAGTGGCTGCCGACGATGACCAGATCCGGCACCCGCACATGCGGCGTGAACAGGGTCACCTCGGCCTGGGTGCCCGCCGGCATGGCATCGGCCAGCGCGTCGATGCGCAGGAAGCCGTCGGCCTGCGCGAAGGAGGTGATCGCGCCGGAGCCTTTTCCGGAGGGATAGGCGATCAGGCCGTCGCTGCCGTCGACCAGCGAGACCATCACGAATTCGGCGCGGCCGAGTTCGGAGGCGATGCGCACCGGCACTTTTGCATGCACGGTCGCATCAGTTCGCGGCGGCAGCCCGGCCATGCGGCGCAGCACGGGCACGATGATGTCGTGGAAGGTGAACATCGCCGAGGTCGGAAAGCCCGGCAGAATCACCACGGGCTTGCCGTCGCAGACCGCCAGGCACAATGGCTTGCCGGGCTTCAGCGCCACGCCATGGGCGATGATGCCGGGCGAACCCAGCCGCGCGATGATGCGGTGGGTGAGGTCGCCGGCGCCCTTCGAGGTGCCGCCGGACAGCACCAGCATGTCGTTCTCCGCAAGCGCCTGACGCATGGCGGCTTCGAGCAGAGCTTCGTCGTCGGCGATGGCGCCATAAAAATGCGCGTCGCCGCCGTTCTCGGTGACGGCGGCGGCGACGATGGCACCGTTGCTGTCGTAGATCGCGGCGGGGCGTAACTTCAGTCCGGGCTGCACCAGCTCGTCGCCGGTGGACAGCACGGCGACGCGCGGCCGCCGCGCCACGGATACTTCGGCAATGCCTGACGCGGCGAGCATGCCGATCTCGCGCGAGCCGATCAGCGTGCCCCGGCGCAGCAGCATCTCGCCGCGCGCGATGTCCGAGCCGGCGTAGGAGACGAACTGGCCGGGCGAGGCGGCGCGGCGGATCTCGATGGCGCCGCCAGCAACAGGCTGGGTGTGCTCGACCATGACGATGGCGTCGGCGCCGCGCGGCACC
>DATCUS010000136.1:0-32176 GCA_036561845.1 Tardiphaga sp.
CTGGTCGGCTGGCTGATGCCCGCGGGCGCCGACCGCCGGCTGGTCGCCTGCGCCAGCTATCTGGTGCAGATTGCCGGCTCGCTCGCCTTCCTGCTCGCCGGCGGCGACAGCGTGCCGCTGCTGCTGATCGGCATCGTGCTGTTCGGCGCCGGCATCGGCAATGCCACCTCGCTGCCGCCGCTGATCGCGCAGAGCGAATTCGCTGGGGATGACGTGCCGCGCGTGGTGCCGCTGATCGTGGCGATCGGCCAGGCGGCTTACGCCTTCGCGCCGGCGGTCTTCGGATTGATCCGCGAATGGGCGCCCGGCGCAGGCACGGCCGGCGCCGCGCCGTGGCTGTTCGTCACGGCGGCGATCGTCCAGGCGCTGGCGATCGTCGCCCTGCTTGCTGGCCGGGCGACCTCGACGCGATCCGCTGGCGCATGATGTGAAGCAGGTCGCGACGGATGGGGACCGCGCGAGCAATTGGTCCTGTCGCAAGAAACCCTTCGCCAGTCTCGACTTAGATTGTATCATCCCATCATGACTGCCTGGCTGGCTCCGCCGTCGGCCGATTGAAGTGGCCTGCATTTCGATCCCGAGATCTGCCATGGTGCAATCCAGCTCCCACGCCTCCGCGCCGGAACGGCTGCATGCGCTCGACGCGGTCAGGGGCATTGCCCTGCTGCTCGGCATCGTACTGCACGCCACGGTCTCCTTCGTACCGTCGCCGACCCGGTTCTGGATCATCCAGGACAGTCATCCGAGCATGACGCTGACCGCGCTGTTCTTTGCCATCCACGTATTCCGGATGACCACCTTCTTCCTGATTGCCGGTTTCTTCGGCCATATGAGTTTCCATCGCCGCGGCGGCCCGGGCTTCATCCGGGATCGCCTGCAGCGCATCGCGCTGCCGCTGCTGGTCGGCTGGCCGCTCCTGTTCGCGGCGATCGTTCCGGTGGCGACCTGGGCAGCCAGCTTCCCCCGTGGCGGTCCACCGCCGGGCGCACCGGGCTGGCCGCCGGTGCTGCCGGCGTTTCCGCTGGCGCATCTGTGGTTTCTCTACGTGCTGCTTGAGCTCTATGCCGCCACGCTGCTGCTGCGCGCTTGTGTTGTCCGGTTCGACGGTGGCGGCCGCATCCGCGCCGCGATCGACCGTCTGATGGGACAGGTGATGCGCAGCCCATTCGCAGCTGCGATTCTCGCTATTCCCATCGGCATCGCCTTCAACCTCGATCCGGCCTGGCTGGTATGGATGGGGGTGCGGACCCCCGACCAGTCGCTGATCACCAACCTGCAGGCCGTGATCGGTTTCGGCACGGCATTCGGCTTCGGCTGGCTGCTGCATCGCCAGCTCGATCTGCTGAAGATTCTGGAGCGACGCTGGCTGCTCAATCTCGTGCCCGCCATCGCCTTGATCGCGGTGTGTTTTGAGCTCGGCCTGATGCGACCGCCGACGCCGGCGATCATCAGGTTCGCCGCCGCGACCTGCTACGCGCTGGCGATCTGGACCACGACCTTTGCGGCGATCGGCGCGGCGCTTCGCTTCCTGTCCGGTTACAGCACCACCCGGCGCTATCTCGCCGACGCCTCCTACTGGATGTATCTCATCCATATGCCGATCGTGATGGCACTGCAGATCGCGGTCGCCTCTCTCGACTGGCCGTGGCCCATCAAGTTCTCGACGATCCTGCTGGTCGCCGTGCCGTTGATGCTGGCCAGCTACCAGTTGCTGGTGCGCCACACGTTCATCGGCGCGGTGCTGAACGGCCGACGCGTGCCGCGAAAGAAAGCGGCGGCTGGCGCTGCAAGCCCGGCCGCAACGTGATGCGACCGGGCTTGCGTGGCTCGCTTACGCCTTGTCCGGCCCGACGCGCACCAGTTGCTTGCCGAAGTTGGCGCCCTTCAACAGGCCCATGAACGCCTCCGGCGCGCTGTCGAGGCCTTCGGTGACGAACTCCTTGTACTTCACCTTGCCCTCCTTCACCCATTGCGACATGTCGCGCAGAAACTCCTGCCGGCGCCCGGCGAAGTCGCTGACGATGAAGCCGCGAATGGTGAGGCGCTTGGTCAGCACGTTGCGCATCAGCGCGCCCGCCCACTTCGGCACCGAACTCTCGGTGTCGTTGTACTGCGCGATCAGTCCGCATACCGGCATGCGCGCGAAGGCATTGAGCAGCGGAAACACCGCCTCGAACACCGCGCCGCCGACATTCTCGAAATACACGTCAATGCCGCCAGGGCACGCCGCCTTCAGCTTGGCCGCGAAATCCGGATCGCGATGGTCGATGCAATCGGCAAAGCCGAGTTCGTTCTTGACGTAGTCGCATTTGTCACGGCCTCCGGCGATGCCGACCGCGCGCGCCCCCTTGACCATGGCGATCTGCCCGACCGCCGAGCCCACCGCGCCCGAGGCGGCGGCGACGACGACGGTCTCGCCTGCCTTGGGCTGACCGATATCGAGCAGGCCGGTATAGGCGGTCATGCCGGGCATGCCGAGCACGCCGACCGCGGTCTGCACCGGGCCGAGCGCCGGATCGATCTTGCGCAGCATCTTGCCGTCGACGACCGCATGGGTCTGCCAGCCGCTATGCGCCAGCACGATATCGCCCTTGGCGAAGCCGGGATCGTTCGAGGCGATCACTTCGCACACCGTGCCGCCTTCCATGGTGCCGCCGACCGGTACCGGCGCTGCATAAGACGGCCCGTCGCTCATGCGGCCGCGCATATAGGGATCCAGCGACAGCCAGATCGTGCGCAGCAGCACCTGTCCCTCGCCGGGCGTTGGCACGGTGTAGTCCTCGCTGCGGAAGTCGGACGGCTTCGGCTCACCCTGGGGACGGGCGGCGAGAACGATGCGCCTAGCGGATGCGGACATGGGAGTTTCCTCTGGTTTCTTGATTGGTCGAAAAAATGCGGCGCGCGAAATTCGCGCGCCGCGTTGCATCCGTCAATCCGTGGTCAGGCCGCGGCCGTGATCTTCGCCAGCACGGCGTCGAAGGCCGCAGCAGCAGCCGGCAGATCCTTGAAGGCGAGACCGCCGTCGGCGGACTGCTTCTGCGCCTCGGTGGCAGTGGGGCGGATTTCCGCCACCGGCTTGCCGCCGTCGAGCAGCGCCAGCGGCGCGATCACCTGAAACTCGTGTGCCTCGACCGGCTGGTCCTTGAGCAGGAACACGCTGAGCGACACGATGTCCTTGCCGCGCCGATAGGAGATGTAGCGATCGACCGCCACCGAGCCGTCGCGCTGCATGCCGCCGAGCTTGGCGTAGCCCTTGGCATCGAGCAGCTTGTGCGACTTGAAGCCCTTGACGCCCACCGAATTGGCCTTCGCGGTCTCCTCGGAGAGGTCGTACTTCGCCGCCATCTCCTTGCCGACCGCGGCCAGTTCGCCGGCCATCTGGTGCTCGAACTCTTTCGACGGGCTGCGCGGCTTGGCGCCGGCACTGCGCGGCTTGTTGGCCTGGCGCTTGCCCAGTTCGGCGTCGCACTTGGCGATCAAGTCGTCGACGGACTTGCGCTCCGCATTGACCCGCAGGTTCTTCAGATCCGGCGTGGAAAGGGCGGAAATCCTGTCGTCTGTCCAATCGACCATAGCGTCCAACATTCTTTTCTGAATTTACGGTGAGATGATTCTCTGAAAACCGCGCCACACGCCCGAACACGGGCGCGCTGCACATGGCAGCGTCAGGTGGCAGCCCATCCTAGCGCCTTTTCGCCCTGCTGTGGGGCTCAATTTGCCGGGATGGCGCTTATGCGCCACCCGCGGCGGTCAAGCACCGCCGGGGTAGTTCGGGCTTTCGCGGGTGATGGTCACGTCATGGACGTGGCTCTCACGCAGGCCGGCGCTGGTAATGCGGACGAATTCCGCCTTTTCATGGAACTCGACGAGGTTCTTGGCGCCGACGTAGCCCATCGCCGCCCGCAGACCGCCGGCGAGCTGGTGCATCACGTTGCCAACGGGCCCCTTATAGGCCACCTGCCCCTCGATACCTTCAGGTACCAGTTTCAGCGTGTCCTTGATGTCCTGCTGGAAGTAGCGATCGGCAGAACCGCGGGCCATGGCGCCCACCGAGCCCATGCCGCGATAGGCCTTGTAGGAGCGGCCCTGCCACAGGAACACCTCGCCGGGAGTCTCGTCGGTGCCGGCCAGCAATGAGCCGACCATGGCGATATCGGCGCCGGCAGCCAGCGCCTTGGCGAGATCGCCGGAGAACTTGATACCGCCGTCGGCGATCACCGGAATGTTGTGCTTCTTGGCGGCTTCCACCGCATCCATGATCGCGGTGAGCTGCGGCACGCCGACGCCGGCGACGATGCGCGTGGTGCAGATCGAGCCCGGGCCGATGCCGACCTTGATGGCGTCGGCGCCGGCATCGATCAGCGCCTGCGCGCCCTCGGTGGTGGCGATGTTGCCGGCGATCACCTGCACGGCGTTGGACAGCCGCTTGATGCGGTTGACTGCATCCAGCACCCGCGACGAGTGACCATGCGCGGTGTCGACCACGATGATATCGACGCCGGCATCGATCAGCCGCTCGGTGCGCTCGAATCCGCCTTCACCGACGGTGGTGGCAGCGGCGACGCGCAGCCGGCCCTGAGCATCCTTGCTGGCGAGCGGATGCGCGACCGCATGCTCCATGTCCTTGACGGTGATCAGGCCGACGCAGCGATACTGGTCGTCGACCACCAGCAGCTTCTCGATGCGATGCTTGTGCAGCATGCGCTTGGCTTCATCCTGGCTGACGCCCTCGCGCACGGTCACGAGATTCTCGTGCGTCATCAGTTCGGAAATCTTCTGGCGCGGATCGGTGGCGAAGCGCACGTCGCGATTGGTGAGGATGCCGACCAGTTTGCCCGGGATGCCCTTGCTGGCGCCGGTGACCACCGGAATGCCGGAGAAGCCGTGCTCCTTCATCAGCGCCAGCGCATCGGCGAGCATGGCGTCGGGGCCGATGGTCAGAGGGTTGACCACCATGCCGGATTCGTACTTCTTCACCTGCCGGACCTGGGCGGCCTGGCCTTCAACGTCGAAATTGCGGTGGATCACGCCGATGCCGCCGGCCTGCGCCATGGCGATCGCCATGCGGGCTTCGGTGACGGTATCCATCGCCGAGGCGATGATCGGAATGTTGAGGGGAATGGCGCGGGTGGCGAAGGAGCGGATGTCGGCGTCCGAGGGCAGGATGTCGGACAGCGCCGGCTTCAGCAGCACGTCATCGAACGTGTATGCTTCGCGAATTTTGTGAATAACCGCCATCGCCAACTCCATTTAGCGGCTGATTTGCCGCGCTTTAACCGCAGGATGAGCCAATCTGCCGGCGATGCAGCGCATCGTCGTCGAATCGAAGCCCATCGGTAGGGTTGGCGGTGGTCGATAGCATGGTGCTGTGACGATTCAAAGCGTTTGGCAGCCATGCACAGGGATTTTGGCGATGCCGCTTACGCGGCATCGCCTGCAACACCCTCAGCCGCCGGCTCAGTCGTCGGCATCAGTCGACAGCGTGATGGCCTTGTTGGCCTCGAGCACCGCAAGCCGGTCCAACAGGGCCGTCCGGATCGCCTCATAGCTGCTCGACCCCATCGCCAGCCGCTTCGGCGCCGGGCTGGCATCCACGCTGTCGATCATCGCCTGCGCCATCTTGTCGGGATCGCCCTTGATGGGAAAGCCGCCACTTGCAACGAGGCGGCGCACGTCGCCGGCCGGCGTGTTGTCGTAGACGTCCATGGTCGGCGCCCTGACAAGCCCTTGGCCGAAATCGGTGCGCGACGCACCGGGCTCGGCAATCGTGAATTCGATGCCGAACGGCGCGACTTCCTGCGCCACCGCTTCGATGAAGCCTTCGATCCCCCATTTGCTGGCGTGGTACATGCCGAAATTGGGATAGGCAATCTGGCCGCCCTCCGACGAGACCTGGATGATGCGGCCTCCGCTTTGGGCCCGCAGGTGCGGCAGCGCCGCTCGGATCAGGGCGATCGAGCCGATCAGGTTGGTGTCGATCTGGTGGCGGATCTGGTCGTCGCTCACTTCCTCGCCCGCGCCGAACAGCCCGTAGCCGGCATTGCTCACCACCGCGTCGATGCGGCCGAGTTCGGCAAACGCCCGATCGACCATCGCACGGACGGCAGCGCTGTCGGTGACGTCCAGCGTGGCGATCCACAGCCGGTCGCCGTAGTGCGCCTTGAGGTCGTCGAGCGCCGCGGTCTTGCGCAGGGTGGCTGCCACGCGGTCGCCGCGCGCCAGCAGTTTTTCGGTCATGGCGCGGCCGAAACCGGACGACGTACCCGTGATCAGCCAGGTCTTGCTTGAGGTCGTCTTGCTTGAGGTCGTCATGTCAGAGGCCTTTTGGTTGGGGCGCGCCACCGGGCGCGTTTCCTGACCTCAAGGTAGATTTTTTAATCCATGCGTATATACCATCAATATTGCATTACTTCGTGAGAAATAACCATGAATGCCAAGCCGTCCTTGAGTGATCTCACCGCGCTGGCGGCGATCGCGGCCCACCGCAGCTTTCGCAAGGCGGCCGACGAGCTCGGCCTGTCGCCCTCGACCTTGAGCCACATGATGCGGGTGCTGGAGGCGAACATGGGCGTCCGCCTGCTCAACCGCACCACCCGCAGCGTGGCGCCCACCGAGGCCGGCGAACGCCTCGTCACGCGGCTGCAGCCGCTGCTGCGCGATCTCGATGCCGCGCTGGCCGAGGTCGACGCGTTCCGCAGCCGGCCCAGCGGCACGCTGCGCATCAATGCCAATGAAGCCGCCGCGCGCATGCTGGTGGCGTCGGTGGTGCCGACCTTTCTGGCGCGGCATCCCGAAATGGCGCTCGATCTTGTCACCGACGGCCGGCTGGTCGATATCGTCGCCGACGGCTTCGATGCCGGCATCCGGCTCGGCGAGGCAGTGCCGCAGGACATGGTCGCGGTCCGCTTCGGCGGCGCGGCGCGCTTCCTCGCGGTCGCCGCACCGGCCTATCTGCAGGGCCGCGTGCTGCAGACGCCCGATGACCTCAGGGATCACGCCTGCATCCGCTTCCGGTTGCCGAGCGGAAAGCTGTATCGCTGGGAGTTCGCGCAGCACGGCCAGGAAATCTCTGTCGACGTGCCGGGCGTCCTCACCCTCGATCATCCCGAACTGATGATCGAAGCCGCCGCCGGCGGCCTCGGCATTGCCTACGCCGTCGAACGCTCGGTGCGCCCCCTGCTCGACAGCGGCCGGCTGATCAGCTTGCTCGACGACTGGTGCCCCGAGATCCCCGGTCTGTTCCTGTACTACCCCGGCCACCGCCACGTGCCGCCCGGCCTGCGTGCCTTCATCGACGTGCTGAAGGAGGTGACATGAGGTTACGGTCATATGCCGCCCCGGTCACGGAAGGTTTAGGTGCCATGCAATGCTGTGCGGTGGCCCGCCCCGCGGCCGGATGTTAAAGCGCCGAAGCCCCCTCCTGACGACTCGCCGCGGAGTGCCGGCAGCGGAATCTCCGGGAACCCAGAATTTTCATGAACAAAGAACGCCTGATCCCGCTCATCGTCGCCGCTGCCTTGTTCATGGAAAACATGGATTCCACGGTGATCGCCACATCGCTGCCGGCGATCGCCGCCGACATCGGCACCAGCCCGCTGACGCTGAAGCTGGCGATCACCTCGTATCTTCTGTCGCTGGCGGTGTTCATTCCGGCCTCCGGATGGACCGCCGACCGCTTCGGCGCCCGCGCGGTATTCTCCATCGCCATTGCCGTGTTCATGGTCGGCTCGATCGGCTGCGCGCTGTCCGGCTCGGTCACCGATTTTGTCATTGCCCGCATCCTGCAGGGCATGGGCGGCGCGATGATGACTCCGGTCGGCCGCCTGGTGCTGCTGCGCTCCATTGACAAGAAGGGCCTCGTCAACGCGATGGCCTGGATGACCATGCCGGCGCTGGTCGGACCGGTGATCGGGCCGCCGCTCGGCGGCTTCATCACCACCTATTTTTCCTGGCACTGGATCTTCCTGATCAACATCCCGATCGGCCTGCTCGGCATCTTCCTGGCGCAGCGCTACATCGACCCGATCCGCGCCGAAGACCCGGAGCGCTTCGACCTGTGGGGCCTGCTGCTGGCCGGCATCGGCCTCGCCGGCATCGCCTTCGGCGCCTCCGTCGCCGGCCTCGGCCTGCTGCCATGGCCGGTGGTCGTCGCACTGATCGCCATCGGCACTGTGTCGATGACTCTGTATGTGATCCACGCGCGCCGCACCGCCTCGCCGGTGCTGGACTTCTCGCTGCTGCGGCTGGCGACCTTGCGCGCCGCCATCATCGGCGGCTTCCTGTTTCGGCTGGGGATCGGCGCGCTGCCGTTCCTGCTGCCGCTCCTGATGCAGGTCGGCTTCGGCCTGTCGCCGTTCCGCTCTGGCCTGGTGACGTTCGGCTCCGCGGTCGGCGCCATGGGCATGAAGGCGCTGGCCGCGCGGGTGATCCGCACCTTCGGCTTCCGCAATGTCCTCACCATCAACGCGCTGGTCAGTTCGGTGTTTCTCGCCGCCTGTGCGCTGTTCACGGTGACCACGCCGCTGCTGCTGATCCTTATCCTGCTGGTGGTCGGCGGCTTCTTCCGCTCGCTTGAATTCACCGCCATCAACACCGTGGCCTATGCCGAGGTCGAGCCGCCGCAGATGAGCCGCGCCACCACTTTGGTCAGCGTCAACCAGCAACTGGCGATCTCCGCCGGCGTCGCGGTCGGCGCCGCCTGCGTCGAATCCACCATGCTGATCCACGGCATGACGCAACTCTCTGCCGACGATTTCGCGCCGGCCTTCATCGTGGTGTCGCTGCTGTCGGCGACCTCGGCCTGGTTCTTCTGGCAGATGCCCGATGATGCCGGCCACGAGATTTCCGGCCAGGTCATCAGCATCGCCAGCCGCAAGGGCGTCGAGAAGGCCGCCGCCAAGGCGGCGAGCGAAGGCACCGAAGAGGCGCGGGATCAGAAGCTGGGGTGAGGATCACTTAGGGTGACGATCACCTGGAGAGCCGTCATCCTGAGGTGCGAGCCCTTGCGAGCCTCGAAGGACGACGGCGGTAGGCTCCGACGATGCAGAACATCCATCCTTCGAGGCTCGGGCGTCTTCGTGATGAGCTGCGGACGGACCGCGCCCGCCCTCGCGCCTCAGGATGACGGGTGCGCTTGTTGCAGCTAGAGCAGCCGCTACTCTTCCCGCTCGTCCCGCTTCTCGCCCGGCACGCCCCTGAATCCCATCGCCAGCACGTAGCGCTCCGACGAATCCGCGCGGCTCGACGCCGGCTTGACGTGCTTCACCGTGGCAAAATCGCGCTTCAACTGATTCAGCAAGGTGGCATCGGCGCCGCTCTGGAACACTTTGGCGACGAACGTGCCGCCGGGCTTCAGCACCTCGGCGGCGAAGGCCGCTGCGCCTTCCACCAGATTGAGGATGCGCAGCTGGTCGGTCTTGCGATGGCCGGTGGTGTTGGCGGCCATGTCGGACAGCACCACGTCGGCCTTGCCGCCCATCATCGCCTGCAGCTTGGCCGGCGCGTCGTCGGCGAGAAAATCCATCTGCGCGAAGGTAACGCCGGAAATGTCCGGCATTTCCAGGAGATCGATGGCCACGATCTGGCCCCTGCCCTTTTCTATGCCGATCCTTTTCGCGGCGATCTGGCTCCAGCCGCCCGGCGCCGCGCCGAGATCGACCACCGAGATGCCCGGCTTGAGGAAATGGTGCTTGTCGTCGATCTCGATCAGCTTGTAGGCCGCGCGCGAGCGCAGGCCGTCGCGCTTGGCCTGCTGCACATAGGGATCGTTGAGCTGGCGCTCGAGCCAGAGTTTGGACGACAGTTTCAGCCTGCCGGCGCTTTTGACGGTGACGTGCAGCCGCCCGGTGGTGTCTTTGGCCATGATAACGTGCTTGCCTTCAGGATTCAGGCGATCTCTAGCACACCGCGCCGCGATCGGTGCATTTAAGACACCCGGATCGTCCCGTCCTGGCGCATCATTTCCACCAGCATGCCCTCGCGCAGGCCGCGATCGGCCACCCGCAGCCTTGGCAGCGGGAATGCGGCCCGGATGGCGTCGAGGATGGCGCAGCCGGCCAGCACCAGATCGGCGCGTTCGACCCCGATGCAATTGTTGGCGGCGCGCTCCGCATAGCTCATGCCCAGCAGCTTCGCCACGGTGGCATCGAGGTCGGCGCCGGACATCCAGACGCCGTCGATGCGGCGGCGGTCGTAGCGGGTCAGGTTGAGGTGCACGCCAGCCAGGGTTGTCACCGTGCCCGAGGTTCCCAGCAGGTGCATGTCGGCAAGGTCGGCGTCATTGTCGGCAGCGAACGGCGCGATGTGCTCGGCCACCGCCGCCACCATCGCGGCGTAAGATTCGGCGGTGACGTCGCGGCCGCCGAAGCGCTCCGCCAGCGTCACCACGCCGAGCGGAATCGACATCCAGGCCTTAATGGACGGCTTGGCGTCGATTTGGGCGGGATCGCGCGCGATCCGCACCAGCTCGCTGGAACCGCCGCCGATATCGAACAAAATGGCGCCGCGGCCGTGCGGATCGAGCAGCGGCGAGCAGCCGATCACCGCCAGCGCGGCCTCGGTCTCGCGGTCGATGATCTCCAGGGTGATGCCGGTCTCGCTGGCGACCTGCGCCAGGAAATCATCGGCGTTGGCGGCGGCGCGGCAGGCCTCGGTGGCTATCAGCCGCAGCCTTTGCGCGTCCTTGGACTGGATCTTGTCGCGGCAGATGCTCAGCGCCGAGATCGCCCGGGCGATGGCGGCGTCGCTGATCACACCGGTGGTGGAGACGCCCTCGCCGAGCCGGATGATCCGCGAGAACGAATCGATCACACGAAAGCCGTCCGCAGTGGGACAGGCGATCAACAGCCGGCAATTGTTGGTGCCGAGGTCGAGCGCGGCATACACGCTGGAACCGGCGTCGCGCGCGCGATCGGCCTCCGCTGCCGCAGCCAATCCCGGCATGTCCCCGCGCGGCACATGGCCGGCGCGGAGCAGCGTGTCATCGCCCATGTAACTCCGTCTTTCCGCGGCCCAAAGGGCCGGCGTGGAAATATCCATTCACGGAAAGTTTAGCAGGGCGCGGGGTCAGCGCAACTGCCAGCGCGTAGCCGCATGCCCAATCATACATTGTCGTTCCCGTAGCCCTACGGTATCTGGAAGGTCCGCCGTAGCGCGAAAATCGCTCCAAACCGCGCGATAATCGGCCTTTTAATGGATTTCACATGCAAGATCATACCGGCAGCTCGGTCGACAATGCTATCGCAATGCAGAAATTCGGCGTCGGCCAGCCGGTCCGCCGCAAGGAAGACGACACCTTGGTGCGGGGGAAGGGGAAATATACGGACGATGTTAGCCTGCCGGGCCAGCTATATGCCTGGATGGTGCGCAGCCCGCATGCCCATGGCGTGATCCGCAATATCGACACCGCGGCCGCAAAAGCGATGCCGGGCGTCCTCGGCGTCTGGACCGGCACGGACCTCGCCGCCGCCGATTACGGCCCCTTCACCTGCGGCCTGCCGCTGAAGAACCGCGACGGCTCGGCGCTCAAGCAGACCAACCGCACGGCGCTGATGACCGACAGAGTGCGCTTCGTCGGCGATCCCGTGGCCTTCGTGGTGGCCGAGAGCGTGGCCCAGGCGCGCGATGCCGCCGAGGCCGTGGTGCTCGACATCGAGCCGCTGCCGGCAGTGACCTCGCCCGAGGAAGCCAGCAAGCCCGGCGCGCCGCAGCTCTACGACCACATCCCCAACAACGTGGCACTGGATTACCATTTCGGCGACACCGCCAAGATCGACGCCGCCTTTGCCTCTGCCGCGCATGTGACAAAACTCGACATCGCCAACACCCGCGTCGCGGTGGTGTCGATGGAGCCGCGCGTGGCGCTGGCGTCCTATGACAAAGCCAGCGAGCGCTTCACCATCCAGGTGCCGACCCAGGGCGTCGCCGGCAACCGCGCCGGCCTCGCCAAGATCCTCAAGGTGCCCAACGACAAGGTGCATCTCCTGACCGCCAATGTCGGCGGCTCGTTCGGCATGAAGAACATCAACTATCCCGAATATATCTGCCTGTTGCACGCCGCGAAGCTACTCGGCAAGCCGGTGAAATGGACCGACGAACGCTCCACCAGCTTCCTGTCCGACAGCCACGGCCGCGCCCAGGACGTCCATGCCGAGCTGGCGCTCGACAAGGACGGCAGGTTCCTCGCGGTGCGCGTCAAGGGTTTCGGCAATCTCGGCGCCTATATCACCGGCGTATCGCCGAGCCCGCTGTCGCTCAACACCGGCAAGAACCTCGCCAGCGTCTACAAGACGCCGCTGCTGTCGGTCGACATCAAGTGCGTGGTCACCAACACCACGCTGATGGGCGCCTATCGCGGCGCCGGCCGGCCCGAGGCCAACTACTTCATGGAGCGGCTGATCGACCGCGCCGCCGAGGAGATGGGCATCGACCGGCTCACCTTGCGCAAGCGCAACTTCATCAAGTCGTCGCAGATGCCGTTCGCGGCCTCGTCCGGCGTCACCTATGACAGCGGCGATTTCCAGGGCGTGTTCGCCAAGGCGCTGGAATTGTCCGACCACGCCAATTTTCCGAAGCGCAAGAAGGACAGCCGCAAGCGCGGCAAGCTGCGCGGCATCGCGGTCGGCTCCTATCTGGAGGTCACCGCGCCGCCCTCCCCCGAGCTCGGCAAGATCGTGTTCGAGGCCGACGGTTCGGTGAAACTGATCACCGGCACGCTGGACTACGGCCAGGGCCACGCCACGCCGTTTGCCCAGGTGCTGTCGGCGCAGCTCGGCGTGCCGTTCGAGGCGATCCGGCTCGAACAGGGCGACAGCGACATCGTCCATACCGGCAACGGCACCGGCGGCTCGCGCTCGATCACCGCCACCGGCCAGGCCATTGTCGAAGCTGCCGAGCTGATCATCGCCAAGGGCAAGCGCGCCGCGGCGCATCTGCTGGAAGCCTCGGAAGCCGACATCGAATTCACCGGCGGCCGCTTCACCATTGCCGGCACCGACCGCAGCATCGACATCATGGAGCTGTCGAAGCGGATGCGCGACGGCAAGATGCCCGACGGCGTGCCCGACACGCTCGACGTCGACCACACCTCCGGCAATGTGGAGTCCACCTTCCCCAACGGCTGCCATGTGGCTGAGGTCGAGATCGATCCCGACACCGGCGTGATCAGGATCGTCGGCTACACCGGCGTCAACGACTTCGGCACCATCGTCAATCCGATGATCGTCGCCGGCCAGTTGCATGGTGGCGTGGCGCAGGGCATCGGCCAGGCCCTGATGGAAGAGGTCAGCTACGACGAGAGCGGCCAGCCGATCACCGGCTCGTTCATGGACTACGCCATGCCGCGCGCCGGCGACATTCCGCTGATGACGGTCGGCGACCATCCGTCGCCGGCCAAGTCGAATCCGCTGGGCACCAAGGGCTGCGGCGAAGCCGGCTGCGCCGGCAGCCTGTCCACCGTGGTCAATGCGGTGATCGACGCGCTCAGCGACTACGGCGTCGAACACATCGACATGCCGCTGACCTCCGAACGCATCTGGCGCGCGATCCAGGACGGCAAGAAGGCCAAAGCGGCGTAGCGATCAATGTGACACGAAAGCGTTGATGGCATCCCTCCCCCTTGCGGGGAGGGTCGACCGAACGAGGCGGTGCGCAGCATCGCCGAAGTGGAGGTCGGGGTGGGGGTGCCGCGAACTCCGACGCTCGAGTTTGTGGCACCCCCACCCGTCGCGTTTGTTCGCTTCGCTCGCAAACGCGCCACCCTCCCCACAAGGGGGAGGGAAAGAGCTGCGCCGCCTGCCCTACGCTGCCGCCACCTCCCGCGGCTGATAGATCGCCACATGCTGGCAATGCGCCACCGGCGTGATGCCGTTGGCGACGATCAGCGCGTCTAGCTCAACGAAGCGGTGGCCTTTCTTCTCGTAATTGGCGGTGACCCGGGCGCGCGCCACCAGCTCGTCGTCGCAGCAAGCCGCGGCCAGCAGCTGCATGGTGCTGCCGACATGAATCCACGGGCCGAGGATGGCGTTGTCCACCAGCACCTTGTTCATGATCCGCTGCAGCACGCCGGGATGCACCAGCCCCTCGCGGCCGTAGATCGGATCGGCCTCGCGCACATCGGCGAGATAATCGACGCCGGCCTGCCCGGCCCAGTTGCGCGGGATGCTGCCGAGCCAGTGGCCCTGCACGAAGGAGCCGAGATGCACCGGCAGCCGGGTTTCCACCGGCGCCGTCACCGGAAAATTCGCCAGAACGGTTTTCGGCACAACCTGCGTCAGCGCCGCCCGGCCGGTGGCCCGGACATCGCCGCCCGGCCCCGCGACTTCAAGCGCCAGCCCGTCGCCGGCCGGCTCGGCCACCACATCGACGGTTTCGCCGTCATAGACCGGTTTGGTGAACCGGGCCTCGATCAAGCCGCGCTCCAGGAACGCCCGTCCCCACTGCGCCACCGCCGGATGGATCATGTAGGCCAGCACGTCGACGCCCGGCACCAGCCCGCCGCTGAAACCGAATTTTTGCGCCACGCCGTCGTCGTGCATCTTGTTTTCGGACGCCTTGGCGGTGTTGAAGGCCGCCACGCGGTAGGCTTCGAGCTGGGTGGTCATGCGTCCTCCGAAATCTGCGACATCTTCTGTTCGCCGTTGCGCAGGATCGTACGCGCCGCCGGAGCGAGCGCAAGACGTGCCTCATGGTGCCAGGCACAGGCGCGCTGCACGACCGCCATCCGGCGCCGGTGCGGCGGGCGATATGCGTGGGGCATGTTGGTTTGCCTGTCCGGACGTCGATCGGCTTGCCGCGCCGCCGGGCAAGGCCGGGGTCATGTGACCTGGAAAGCTGAACTGAATCTCTGCCAGCACCGACCAAGGGACCTGGAGAGATTTCATGAAGCGACTGCTGATTTTCACGACGCTGTTTCCGCCGCTGGTGCTGCTGGTCGCCATCACAGCCGACCAGTTGTGGCGCGAGGGCGTCCCCGGCATCGGGTTTTTCGCGTCGCTGGTGCTGATCGCCTATTCGCTCCTCGTCATCCCCGCCGGGTTGATCGCAGGCGTGGACTGGACGCTGTCGGGCCAGCCGCTCTATCTGCGGCTCATCGCAACCATGCCGGTGGCGGCGCTGCTGGCCGAATATGTCGCAGCCATGCTGGGCCAGCCATCGTTCGATATCCCCGCGGCACTAGCCGGCGCCATCCCAGCCGCGGTGTGTTCGTGGCTGTCGGATGAAACGATGAGGCGCGCGCCTACGTGACCGGGCCCGGCGCCGCCGCATGCGCAGGAGCGCAGTTCATCGATCCCGCTTTGTCGGTGAAGCCAGGATCTTATCCGGTTTTGCGAACCTGTTGTTCGGACCGGGCTTGTCATCCATCCAGTCATAGAACTCGATGGCAGCATCGATCCAGTCGGCCACTTTATTCCAGAGTATGCTGATCCAGTTTTTCATGCTGTTAGGTCGTCCATGCGACCTGACCGGTTCAAGCTTGCAAGGTCGCCCGCGAAAGGGCCGCGGCTCGACGCCCGCAACGAGAAAGTCGCCCGCATGAGCACCGCGATATGCGGGGCTTTCCCGCCCACGATAATCCCGGATATCGCTTCGCTCATCCGGGCTACAGCTGATTGCCATCGCACTTGGCTAATGTGCTACACTAAACCAAAGCGAGCAAGTTTCATGATCAACAATCGCGAAGGCAGTTCGACAAAAATGTGGGGATGGCCGCTTGACGTTTGGGACGGCGTTGCATTTTGGACGCTGGTCGCTGGCTCTCTTCTTGCCGCAGCAGCGGTTGCGCTTACCGGTTTCTCGTCCTTTGTCAGCTGGAAAACCGCAAGCATTACTCAGCGAATTTCGGACGAGAAAATTGCCGATGCTACGGCGCGTGGGGATGCAGCTCGAGCCGATGCAGCAAAAGCAATGTCTGAAACGGCGAAAGCGAATGAGCGGGCGGCTGAACTTGCCTTGGCTATTGAGGCCCGTAAAAATCGCACTTTTACGGAAACTCAAAAGAAGGCCATCGTTGATCGCCTCGTGCCATTACCCGACAAAGGAAAAGTGCTCATTAACGTTCTTATGAGCGACGGAGAGGCGTTCCAGTTTAGCGACCAAGTGCTATCCGTTCTGAAAGACGCAGGTTATGATGTCGAAGAGGTGCCGCAGCGCGAGCGCCTTCTAGCATTAAATCGAACTGGACTGTTCCTTTGGATGCATGACGCGCATAACCCGCCCGAGAGAGCAAAGAATATAGCAACAGCTTTTAGGCTCGTAGGCATCGATATGCTCGGCGATACCCAGCCAAATATCGATCCTGATGTCATAGTTCTTGTGGTTGGCTCGCACCCATAACTCGAAATAGTTTCGCTAATCCGAGATATTGGCGCGGTTGCGCTACCAGCGGGTGGATCAATTTAACCCAGCACGTTGCCCCCGGATGGTGCGGCCAAAATACATCCGCCGTCGCCTTCATCCGCGCCACGCAGGCTGCGGCAGCGGAACCCCTCCGCCGCTAAAATCGAACTTTTGGGATAAACTGAGGTGGCGTGCGTCGCGTTTTCAGGCGCTTTGGCGGTCTTAGACGCCCAAATCGCCCCTCCCGCCGCATTTCCTCCCGAAACCTGCGATATGTTTTGTTCGCAGCTGCACAAAATGGTAGGTCTCGCCGGAGCCGCGGGCATGCCCGTGCGGCCTACCCCAAAAACCCCGGCTGACCGACCCTTGAGCAACGGCGAACCCTTGAGCACCCGAATCTACATCGATGCCGACGCCTGCCCGGTCAAGGACGAGATCTACAAGGTGGCCGCACGCCACGGCCTGCCCGTCAGCGTGGTGGCCGGCCAGTTCATCCGGATACCGCCCGATCCCCTGATCGAGCGGATCGCCGCCGGGTCCGGCATGGACGCCGCCGACGACTGGATTGCGGAACGCGCCGGCAAGGGCGATATAGTGGTGACGTCCGACGTGCCTTTGGCCAGCCGCTGCGTCAAGGCCGGCGCCGACGTGATCGCCCCGAACGGCAAGCCGTTCTCGGAAGCCTCCATCGGCATGACCCTCGCGGTGCGCAACCTGATGACCGACCTGCGGTCGTCGGGCGAAGTCACCGGCGGACCCAGATCATTCTCGCCGCGCGATCGCTCGGCGTTCCTTTCGGCATTGGATCAGACGATCCGCCGCATCCAGCGTGGAGCGCCGCAAGCGCCCGCGCCGAAACCAGATTGAAGCGAATTCCATGGCTCCTCCGCTGATCCAGTTGAAAGACATTACCCTGACCTTCGGCGGCACGCCGCTCCTGAACGGCGTCGAACTGTCGGTGTCGCAAGGCGAGCGCGTCTGCCTGATCGGCCGCAACGGCTCCGGCAAGTCGACGCTCTTGAAGATCGTCGCCGGCCAGATCGACTGCGACAAGGGTAGCCGCTTCGTGCAGCCCGGCGCCACCGTGCAGTATTTGCCGCAGGAGCCGGACTTCTCCGGCTTTGCCACCACGCTGGCCTATGTCGAGGCCGGCATGGGCGACGGCGACGACCATTACCAGGCGCTGTACCTGCTGGAGCAGCTCGGCCTCACCGGCAACGAGGACCCCAGCAACCTGTCCGGCGGCGAGGCCCGCCGCACCGCGCTGGCCCGCGTGCTGGCGCCGGAGCCGGATATCCTGCTGCTCGACGAGCCGACCAACCATCTCGATCTCACCACCATCGAATGGCTGGAAGGCGAACTGGCCTCGCGGCGCTGCGCGCTGGTGATCATCAGCCATGACCGCCGCTTCCTCTCCAACCTGTCGCGCGCCACCGCCTGGCTCGACCGCGGCCAGATCAAGCAGATCGACCGCGGCTTCTCCGCCTTCGAACAATGGCGCGACGACATCCTTGCCGAGGAAGAGCGCGACCAGCACAAGCTCGACCGCAAGATCGTCAACGAGGAACACTGGCTGCGCCACGGCGTCTCCGGCCGCCGCAAGCGCAACGTCAAGCGGCTCGGCAACCTGCATGCGCTGCGCGCGCAGCGTCAGGACTATCGCGGCGTCGCGGGCAGCGCCAACCTCGCCGCCTCCGAGGCCGACAAGTCCGGCAAGCTGATCGTCGAGGCCAAGAACATCTGCCGCACCTATGGCGACCGCAAGATCGTCGACGACTTCTCGATCCGCATCCAGCGCGGCGACCGCATCGGCGTGGTCGGCCCCAACGGCGCCGGCAAGACCACCATGATCAACATGCTGACCGGCACCGAGCCGCCGGATTCCGGCACCATCCGCTTCGGCGCCAATATCGAGATGGCGACGCTCGACCAGCACCGCGAAAGCCTGTCGCCGAAGACGACTTTGGCGGAAGCGCTGACCGGCGGCCGCGGCGACCACGTCATGGTCAACGGCACGCCGAAGCACGTGGTCAGCTACATGAAGGATTTCCTGTTCTCGCAGGAGCAGATGCGGACACCTCTGGAAGTGCTCTCCGGCGGCGAGCGCGGCCGGCTGATGCTGGCGCGCGCTTTGGCAAAACCCAGCAACGTGCTGGTGCTGGACGAGCCGACCAACGACCTCGATCTCGAAACCCTCGACGTGCTCGAGGACATGCTCGGCGATTACGAAGGCACCGTGATCCTGATCAGCCATGACCGCGACTTCCTTGACCGCGTCGTCACCTCGGTGATCGTGCCGGAAGGCAACGGCAAGTGGCAGGAATATGCCGGCGGCTATACGGACATGCTGACCCAGCGCGGCGCCGACCTGAAGCGCGAAGCCAAGACGGCGGCGGACGCCGTGTCCGCCAAGAGCAGCGGCGGCAAGTCCAATGGCGCGGCCGCCAAGCCCGCCGCGAAGAAGAAGATGAACTTCAAGGACAAGCACCTGCTCGACACGCTGCCGAAGGCCATCTCCGGCTTCCAGGCCGAAATCGCCAAACAGCAGCGCCATCTCGACGATCCCAACCTCTACAAGAAGGATCGCAAGAAGTTCGACACCGTGTCGGCGGCGCTGGCCGCGGCGCAGAAGGGCCTCGCCGAAGCCGAGGAAAAATGGCTGGAGCTGGAGACTTTGCGCGAAGAGATCGAGAACGCGTGAGCTTGCGTTGAGCCCGCGGCCCATCCTTCGAGGCTGCTCTGACGACGCTGACGCGCCGTCAGAGCAGCACCTCAGGATGACGGGAGTTTGCGGTGGCTGCCGCGGTATGCGGATTTCGTAAAAGCCGTCATCCTGAGGTGCGCGCTCTTGCGCGCCTCGAAGGACGACGGCGAAGCGCTAGAGTTGAATTGATCGATCGGAGACCACGATGACCACGCCCCTCGCCGCCATCATCGCCCGCGACTACGGCACGCCGTCAGTGGTCATCGACATGGACCGGGTCGAGGCCAACATCGCGCGCATCCAGGCGGTGTGCGACGCCGCCGGCGTCGCCAACCGGCCGCATATCAAGACCCACAAGAGCCCGGTGATCGCCAGGATGCAGATCGCCGGCGGCGCCCGCGGCATCACCTGCCAGAAGCTCGGCGAGGCCGAGATCATGGCGGACGCCGGCATTGACGACATCCTGATCAGCTACAATCTGATCGGCGACGAGAAGATGGCGCGGCTGGCCGCGCTGCAGGCCAAGGCGAAGGTCACCGTGGCGGCCGACAACGCTTTCGTCATCGCCGGCCTGACCAAGGCCGCCGCGATCTCCGGCCTGCCGCTCAACGTGGTCATCGAATGCGACACCGGCCGCAAGCGCGCCGGCGTCGAGACGCCCGCCGAAGCCATCGAACTGGCACGGCTGATCCGGGATACCGACGGCCTGACCTTTGCGGGCTTCATGCTGTATCCCACAGAAACCGGCTGGCCCGCCGCGCAAGCCTTCTTCGACGAGGCATTGGCCGGCGTTCGCGCGCTCGGCCTCGAGCCCAGCATTGTCTCGACCGGCGGCACGCCCAATCTGAAAAACGTCGGCTCGCTCAGGGGCGCCACCGAGCATCGCTTCGGCACCTCGATCTACAACGACCGCATGCAGGTCGCAGCCGGCGTGGCGACGTGGGACGACTGTGCGCTGAACGTCTATTCCACCGTGGTCAGCCGCGCCGGCCCCGACCGCGGCATTCTCGACGCCGGCTCCAAGACGCTGACCGCGGACAGCGGCGGCCTCGATGGCTACGGCCTGATCCTCGAACATCCCGAAGCCAAGATCGCAAAGTTCGCCGAGGAGCACGGCTTCCTCGACCTTACCCGCAGCAATACGCGCCCCGAGATCGGCGACATCGTGCGCATCGTGCCCAACCATGTCTGCGTGGTCGTCAACATGTTCGACGAGGTGGTGATGGTGCGCGGCAACGAGGTGATCGGCACGCTGCCGGTGGCGGCAAGGGGCAAGTTGCGGTGATCGCAAGCATCCTTCGAGGCGCGCCGAAGACGGCGCGCACCTCAGGATGACGACAGTGTTTGTTGATGGATGACGATCAAGCTTTGTGAGCCGTCATCCTGAGGCGCCGAGCGAAGCGAGGCCTCGAAGGACGACGGCGGGCTCGCTATCGCTTAAGCCACTTCAGCGCGCCCCTGCCCGCGGCGGCGCCGGTGGCAAACGACGCCTGCAGCAGATAGCCGCCGGTGGGCGCCTCCCAGTCGAGCATCTCGCCGGCGGCGAACACGCCGGGCAGTCTTGCGATCATGTAATCGGCATCGAGTTCTTCGAACGCGATCCCGCCGGCCGACGAGATCGCCCGCGCGATCGGCGCGATGCCGGTAAGCTTGACCGGTACGGCATTGATCAGATCAGCCAGCTTCCCGGCCGACAACGTCGCCAGAGAAATACCCTCGCCGATCGCGGCTTCCTGCAGCAGCCCGATGCCGACCGGCGACAGCTGCACCGCCTTGCGCAGGAACGTCGACAGCGATTGCTTGCCGCGCGACACCGACAGCCTGGCGATCAATTCGCCAGCTTCCATATCCGGCCGCAGCGCGACATTCAGCGTGGCCGTGCCATTGGCCACGACGGCGTCGCGCAGCGCCGCGGACAATGCGTAGATCGCGCCGCCCTCGATGCCGGCGCGCGTGATCATCGCCTCGCCGCGCACGGTCTTGCCACCGAACGACAGCGCCACGCTTTTCAGCGGATAGCCCGCGAACCGGTTGCGAAACACATCCGACCAGGCGACCACGAAGCCGCAATTCGCCGGCCGCAACGGCGCAACATCGACGCCCTTGCCGGCCAGGGTCTGCACCCATGCGCCGTCGGAGCCGAGCCGCGGCCAGCTCGCGCCGCCCAGCGCCAGCACGGTGGCCTTCGCCGCGATCGCACGCGGGCCATCCGGCGTTTGAAACAGTAATCGCCCGTCGCCATCCCAGCCGATCCAGCGATGGCGCATGGCGAATTGCACGCCGGCCTGATCGAGCCTGTGCAACCACGACCGCAGCAGCGGCGACGTCTTGAATGACTTGGGAAATATCCGACCGCTGGATCCGATGAAGGTCGGTTGCCCCAGCATCTCGCTCCATGCGCGCAGCATGTCCGGGGGAAATCTCTCGACGGCTTCGGCGAGGCGCGGCATCGCCGCGCCGTAGCGGGCCAGAAATGCCGGGAGCAGTTCGCTGTGAGTGAGATTGAGTCCGCCGCGCCCAGCCATAAGGAACTTGCGCCCGGCCGACGGCATCGCGTCGTAGACGGTGACGCGCGCGCCGCCCTGCGCCAGCACCTCGGCGGCCATCAATCCAGCCGGGCCGGCACCAATCACCGCGACGTCTGTTTGCAGAACTTCCGTCACCGTTTGTTGTCCGTTCGGTTGGCGTTATTCAGGTTCGCGAAAAATCTCCGCGCCGCCGTCTGCACCTCTCCCCGCTTGCGGGGAGAGGTCGGAGCCGAGCGCGAGCTCGGCTCCGGGTGAGGGGGACTATCGCGTAAAACGCCGGCTCCCCCTCACCCGACCGGCTTCGCTTCGCTCTGCCGGTCGACCTCTCCCCGCAAGCGGGGCGAGGTTAAGAAGAAGGCTCAGGCCTTGGCTATGCGCGCCTCGGCCTGCGCGATGTATTTTTGCGTCTGGTGAAACGCGCCTTCCAGTGCCCTAGCCCTGGACATATCAGCAATCTCGGCGAAATGCGCGGCGACGGTGTCCGGCGTCCAGTCGGACTCGGCGAAATTGACGCCTTCGCTCTCCAGCAGTTTGATCACCGCAAACGAGCCGCAGCCGGCGCCCATGATGGTGCGGGTCGGCGCGTTCTCGCTGAGCAGGTACAGCACCGCCGGCGTAATCGCCTCGGGCTTCATCAGCGCCAGCGCCTGCGGCGGCAGCAGTTCCTCGGTCATCCGCGTCGCCGCAGTGGGGGCGATGGTGTTGACGCGGATGTCGGTCTTGCGGCCCTCCTCGGCCAGCACGTTCATCAGCCCGACCATGCCGGTTTTCGCCGCGCCGTAATTGGCCTGGCCGAAATTGCCGTACAGGCCGGATGACGACGAGGTCAGCACGATGCGGCCGTAGTTGCGCGCCCGCATGCCGTCCCACACCGCCTTGCAGCAGTAGAAGGTGCCGGTGAGATGCACATCGATGACCTTGGCGAAATCCGCCAGCTCCATCTTGGCAAACGACTTGTCCCTGAGAATGCCGGCATTGGCGCACAGCAGATCGACGCTGCCCCATTCCGCCACGGCGCGATCGACCATGGCGGTGACCTGCTCGAAGTTCGAAACATCGGCGCCGTCGGCAATGGCGATGCCGCCGAGCTGGCGGATCTCCTCGACCACGGCTTCGGCGGGGCTGAGCGATCCGCCGCTGCCATCGCGCGCACCGCCGAAATCGTTGACCACGACCTTGGCGCCACGACTTGCGAGCCCGAGTGCGTGGGCGCGTCCGAGTCCATTTCCCGCGCCGGTGACGATGGCGACACGGCCGTCATATCGGATGGTCATGAGTGCGTTCCTTAAACGAAATAGGTCAGCGCCAGCCAGTCGGCGACCAGCGCCGGCTTGCTCTCGCCTTCGATCTCGACGTTGACGCCGACCCGGGTGAACATTTCCTTCGGCTTGCGCATGGTCGCCTCCTTGAGCGTGAAATGCCCGCGCACGCGAACGCCGGATTTGACCGGCGAGACGAAGCGCAGCTTGTCGAAGCCGTAATTGATGCCCATCGCCACGTCGCTCAATTTCGGCAATGCCTCGTAGGAAAACACCGAGATCAGCGACGTCGTGAGAAAGCCGTGGGCGATGGTGGAGCCGAACGGTGTTGCCTTGGCGCGGGCCGGGTCGACATGGATGAACTGGTGATCCTCGGTCGCGTCGGCGAAGACGTCGATCCGCTTCTGATCCACCAGATGCCATCCGGAAACGCCAACCTCCTTGCCGACCAGGTCCAGATACGCGTCGCGCTCGATCGTAGAATTCATGCCGTCCTCGCTTGTTTGAGGCCGCACATTCCACAGCGGAGCGGCCTTCGCCAAGCGAAATTTGTGCGGTGCGGCCATGCGCCGATGATGCGAGGCGTCATCCGGCTTCCGGTGCCCCGGCGGCCCGCGCCGCCTGCAATTCCGGAAAATCCTCCTCGCGGAACTCGACGCCGCGCAGGGCGTCATCGCGGTTGTCGTCGTGCTCCAGCCGGCGCAACTGCACGCGGCGGATCTTGCCGGAAATGGTCTTCGGCAGCTCGGTGACCAGCTCGATGCGGCGGATGCGCTTGAACGGCGCAAGGCGATTTTGCAGGTGCTGGAAGATCGACAGGGCCGTCGCCGCCGAACGCTCCGCACCGGCGGTGAGCAGCACATAGGCCTTGGGAATCGCCAGCCGGATCGGATCGGGGCTCGGCACCACCGCCGCTTCCGCCACCAGATCGTGCTCGAGCAAGACGCTCTCCAGCTCGAACGGGCTGATGCGATAATCCGAGGATTTGAACACGTCGTCGGAGCGGCCGACGAAGGTAAGGTAGCCATCGTCGTCGGCGAAGACGACGTCGCCGCTGCGATAGATCGCGCCATCGGCGCCGCTCAGGCTGCCGTCGTCGTTGCGGTAGCCGCGCATCAGACCGGCCGGCCGGTCGGCGCCGAGCAGCAGGCTGACCTCGCCCTCCTTGGTCGGTTGTCCATCGACGTCGGTGATGGCGATGCGATAGCCCGGCAGCGGCCGGCCCATGGAGCCGACCTTGACGGGCTGTCCCGGCGAATTGCCAGCCAGCGCCGTGGTCTCGGTCTGGCCATAGCCGTCGCGGATGGTCAGGCCCCAGGCGGCGCGGACCTGGTCGATCACTTCCGGGTTGAGCGGCTCACCGGCGCCGCAGACCTCGCGCAGCGCCACCTTGAAGGTGGCAAGCTTTTCCTGGATGAACAGCCGCCACACCGTCGGCGGCGCGCACAGGGTGGTGACGCCGCAGCGGCCGATGGTGGCAAGCAGGCCGCGTGCGTCGAAGCGCGGCTGGTTGACCACGAACACCGTGGCCCCGGCATTCCACGGCGCAAACAGGCAGCTCCAGGCATGCTTGGCCCAGCCCGGCGAGGAGATGTTGAGATGCACGTCGCCGGGCTGCAGGCCGAGCCAGTACATGGTCGACAGCCCGCCCACCGGATAGCTGCGCTGGCTGTGCAGTACGAGCTTGGGCTTCGCCGTGGTGCCGGAGGTGAAATACAGCAGCATCGGATCGTCGGGATTTGTCGGACCGTCCGGCACAAATATCTCGGGAAAGTCCGCGGCCTGCTCGAACGGCAGCCAGCCATCCACGGCCGACGGCGCTCCGGCAACGATGCGGATGAGGTTCTCGCCGCCGCGGTCGATGAATTTCGCGGTCTGGTCCGGCGACGCCACCACGACCTTCGCCCGGCCGCGGTCGAGCCGATCCTGCAACTCATCCGGCGTCAGCAGCGTCGTCGCCGGGATCACCACGACGCCGAGCTTCATCGCCGCCAGCATGGTCTCCCACAACGGCACCACGTTGCCGAGCAGCAGCAGCAGATGATCGCCGCGCTGCAGCCCGAGCCCGCGCAGGAAATTCGCCACCTGGCTGGAGCGCCGCGACAGCGTGGCAAATGACAGCTTCGTTTCGCGATTGCTGCCGGCATCGACGATCCACAGCGCAGTCCGGTCCTTGCTCTCGGCGTTGCCGGCCAGTTCGGCATCGAACCAGTCCAGCGCCCAGTTGAACGGGACCGGATCGGGCCAGCGGAAGCCGGCGACCGCCTCGGCATAGTCGCTGCGATGTTCGAGCAGAAACGCGCGGGCTTGCTGGAAGGTGGTCATGATATTAGCCTCTTGAATTATACTTCGCATCAAACTCTGCCGTCATCCTGAGGCGCCGTCGCGAAGCGGCGGCCTCGAAGGATGCGCCGCAAGTGCCGGCGCCTGTCGCCGCATCCTTCGAGGCTCGCCGAAGACGGCGAGCACCTCAGGATGACGGCACCGAGCATGATGCTACTTCCCCGCCAGATCGCGGATCTGGTGAATGATCCCGGAAAAATCATCGCCACCGTGGCCGGCCTGTTCGAAACTCTCATAGATACTCTCGGCGTGTGCCCCCAGCGGCGTCACCGCGCCCGCCGCTTTCGCAGCTTCCTGCGACAGCCGCAGGTCCTTCAGCATCAGCGCTGCGGCGAAGCCGGGCTTGTAGTCGTTGTTGGCGGGCGACGCCGGCACCGGGCCCGGCACCGGGCAATAGGAGGTCAGCGACCAGCACTGGCCGGACGAGGTGGACGCAACATCGAACAGCGCCTGATGCGACAGGCCAAGCTTCTCCGCCAGCGCGAAGGCTTCGCTGACCGCGATCATGGAAATCCCGAGGATCATGTTGTTGCAGATCTTGGCCGCCTGCCCGGCGCCTGCGTCGCCGCAATGCACGATCTTCTTGCCCATGGCTTCGAGGATCGGCTTCGCCGCGGCGAAGGCCGCAGCGTCGCCGCCGGCCATGAAGGTCAGCGTACCCGCCTTGGCGCCACCCGTTCCCCCCGACACCGGCGCATCGATGGAAGGCAGATGAGCCTGCGTGGCCAGCGCATGGGATTTGCGCGCGCTTTCCACATCGATGGTCGAGCAGTCGATCATCAGCGCACCCTTGGCGACCGCCGGGATGATCTCGCTCCAGACCGCGACGACATGCTTGCCGGCGGGCAGCATGGTGACGACGACTTCGGCACCCTTGACGGCATCGACGGCAGATGCGGCGATCGCGACGCCGGCTGCCCTGGCCGCATCGAGCGAGGCCGGCACCAGATCGAAGCCAGCGACCGCGTGGCCGGCCTTGACGAGGTTGGCGGCCATCGGGCCGCCCATGTTGCCGAGCCCGATGAATGCAATGCTGGTCATGTCCTGCCCTCGATTTTCTTGTTGTCAGACTTCAGTTCGGAAACGTCAGCTCGTCTGCACCGCGCGGCATGAAATAGCGCGCGATGATGTCCGGCGTCACCAGCTCGAGCCGCGCTGGTTGCCATTGCGGATTGCGGTCCTTGTCGATCACGGCGGCGCGAATGCCTTCGGGGAAATCGTGGTTGACGAAAATCTCCAGCGCCGCGCGATATTCGCGGATCAGGCATTCCTGCAGCGACGACGACGCGCGCGCTTCGCGCAGCAGTTTGAGCGTCAGCTTCAGACCGGTCGGCGACTTCTCGAGCATGGTCTGCAATGTCGCCTGGGCGAAATCCGAGGTCTCGTGGGCCAGCGCCATGACGATCTCCTCGACGCTGTCGTGACCGAACACCGCGTCGATCCAGGACTGCCGCTCTGCGATCGGAGCCACTGCGTCGGCGACGGCGAAACGCCCGATGATCGCGCGAACCTCCGCAGCTCCCGCATTTGCCGGTGCCTGTGTCAGCGCCCCCCGCAATTCCGGCCATCTTTCTGACGCCACCAGAACGTCGGCGAGACGCGCATAGACGGCGTCGGCACCGGTCATGGTGGTGCCGGTCAGGCCGTAATAGGTGCCGAGTTCGCCCGGCGCGCGCGACAGCAGCCAGGTGCCACCGACATCGGGAAAGAAGCCGACGCCGACTTCCGGCATGCCCATCTTCGTCCTGTCGGTCACGATGCGATGGGCACCATGCGCCGACAGACCGACGCCGCCGCCCATCACGATGCCGTCCATGAAGGCGACATAGGGTTTTGGGAATGCCGCGATGCGCGCATTCAAAATGTATTCCTCGCGCCAGAAGATCCTGCCGAGGTCGCCGCCGGCCTTCGCGCTCTCATAGAGACCGCGGATGTCGCCACCGGCGCACAGCCCGCGCTCGCCGGCGCCTTCCAGCAGGATCAGCGCCACCTTCGGATCGGCCTCGAAGGCATCCAGCGCCGCAACGATGCCGCGCGTCATCTCCAATGTCAGCGCGTTCAACGCCTTCGGCCGGTTCAGCCGGATCATCCCAGCAGCGCCCTCGCGCCGCACGATCAGATCTGGTTCATGGGCCGTCACGGCCGCAGGAGACGCCGTCATCGATTGCCCTCGATCAGCTTGCGCGCCACGATCAGCCGCATGATCTCATTGGTTCCTTCAAGAATTTGGTGCACGCGCAGGTCGCGCACGATCTTCTCGATGCCGTATTCGCTGAGATAGCCATAGCCGCCGTGCAGCTGCAGCGCCTGGTTGGCGACCTCGAAGCCGACGTCGGTGCCGAACCGCTTGGCCATGGCGCACAGCATGGTGGCATCGACGTCGTGGCGATCCAGCGCCGCCGCCGCGCGCCAGACAAAAGTGCGGGCTGCCTCCAGCTCGGTGGCCATGTCGGCGAGCCGGAATTGCAGCGCCTGGAATTCGTCGAGCCGCTTACCAAAGGCCTTGCGCTCGCGCATGTAGAGCAGCGACTTATCGAGCGCCGACTGCGCGCCACCGAGCGAGCACGCCGCGATGTTGATGCGGCCGCCGTCGAGCCCGGCCATGGCGATCCGGAAGCCGGTGCCTTCGTCGCCAAGCCGATTGGCCACCGGCACCCGCGCATTGTCGAAGATCACCGCGCGGGTCGGCTGCGCGTTCCAGCCCATCTTGCGCTCGTTGGCGCCGAAGGACAGGCCGGGCGTGTCGCCCTCGATGACCAGCGTGGAAATGCCGCGCGGACCGTCCTCGCCGGTGCGCACCATCACCACATAGAGCCCGCTCTGTCCTGCCCCCGAGATGAACTGCTTCTGGCCGTTGAGAACGTAATGGTCGCCGTCCACCACCGCGCGCGTGCTCAGCGCCGCCGCGTCCGAGCCCGAGCCCGGCTCGGTCAGGCAGTAGCTCGCCAGCAGCTCCATGGTGCACAGCCTGGGAAGCCACTTCTTGCGCTGCTCGTCATTGCCATAGGCGTCGATCATCCACGAGGCCATGTTGTGGATCGAGATGAAGGCCGACACGGTCGGACAGCCCTGCGCCAGCGCCTCGAAGATCAGCGCCGCATCGAAGCGTTTCATGCCGGAGCCGCCGACGTCCTGGCCGATATAGATGCCGCCCATGCCGAGCGCCGCCGCCTCGCGCATCACGTCGACGGGGAAGAACTTTTCCTCGTCCCACCGAAGCGCGTGCGGCGCAATCCTGTCCGCGGCAAAGTCCCGCGCCATGTCACGGACGGCGAACTGGTCTTCGTTCAGGGTGAACTGACTCACGACGGTATCCCGCCGCTAATTCATGGTCGGGATCGAGAACTCCGCGCCCTCCTTGACGCCGGAGGGCCAGCGCGCGGTGACCGTCTTGGTCTTGGTGTAGAAGCGGATCGAATCCGGGCCGTGCTGGTTGAGGTCGCCGAAGCCGGACTTCTTCCAGCCGCCGAAGGTGTAGTAGGCAATCGGCACCGGGATCGGCACGTTGATGCCGACCATGCCGACGTTGACCTTGGCGGCGAAATCGCGGGCAGCATCGCCGTCGCGGGTGAAGATGGCCACGCCGTTGCCGTAGTCGTGGTCCGACGGCAGTGCCAGCGCTTCAGCATAGTCGTGGGCGCGCACCACCGACAGCACCGGGCCAAAAATCTCTTCCTTGTAGATCCGCATGTCCTTGGTGACATTGTCGAACAGGCAGCCGCCCATGTAGAAGCCATTCTCGTAGCCCTGCATCTTGAAGCCGCGGCCGTCGACCGCCAGTCTGGCGCCTTCCTTGATACCGACCTCGACGTAGTCCTTGACGCGCTCCAGCGCCGCGCGGGTCACCAGGGGACCGAAGTCGGCCGATGGATCGGTGGACGGGCCGATCTTCAACGCCTCCACGCGCGGGATCAGCTTTTCCATCAGCCGGTCGGCGGTGGTCTTGCCGACCGGCACGGCCACCGAAATCGCCATGCAGCGCTCGCCGGCCGAGCCGTAGCCAGCGCCGATCAGCGCATCGACAGTCTGGTCCATATCGGCGTCGGGCATGATGATGGCGTGGTTCTTGGCGCCGCCAAAACACTGCGCGCGCTTGCCGGTGGCAGCCGCGCGCTCATAGATGTACTGCGCAATCGGCGACGAGCCGACGAAGCCGACAGCCTTGATATCGGGGTCGTCGAGGATGGCGTCGACGGCTTCCTTGTCGCCATTGACGACGTTGAGAATGCCCGGCGGCAGGCCGGCCTCGATCATCAGTTCGGCCAGCATCATCGGCACGCCGGGATCGCGCTCGCTGGGCTTGAGGATGAAGGCGTTGCCGCAGGCGATCGCGGGGGCGAACTTCCACATCGGGATCATCGCCGGAAAATTGAACGGCGTGATGCCGGCAACGACGCCGAGCGGCTGGCGCATGGAATAGATGTCGATGCCGGGACCGGCGCCCTCGGTATAATCGCCCTTCATCAGGTGGGGCACGCCGCAGGCGAATTCGACCACTTCGAGGCCGCGCTGGATGTCGCCCTTGGCGTCCGGCACGGTCTTGCCGTGCTCGCGCGCCAGCAGGTCGGCCATCTTGTCGTAGTCGCGTTGTGCCAGTTCGAGAAACTTCATCATCACGCGGGCACGGCGCTGCGGATTGGTGGCGCCCCACGCGACCTGCGCCGCGATGGCATTCTCCACCGCCGCACGCATCTCCGCCTTGGAAGCCAGTGCCACCTGGGCCTGGACGTCGCCGGTCATCGGCTCGAACACGTCGGCGAAACGCCCGGATGTGCCCTTGACCTCACGGCCACCAATAAAATGTCCAATGGAACGCATGCAGTCCTCCCGGGAGCCGTATTTTCCAGCATCTTGCAGTCTTTGCGAGATTTGGAAAGGGGGCGCGCGCGCAACCGACTTGCGGAAACGCCGGGCAAGGACCGCGACAGCACGACCTGCGACCAAAGTCGCAGGCCCGTCGTTCGACGACCTCACTACCTGGCAGCGGTCGCCGGTTTGGCTACGGCCTTCTTTGCCGGTTTCTCTGCGAGCTTCCTGGGGGCAGCCTCGGCCACCGGCGCAGCGCCCAGCACCGCCTCGCGCCCGGCGGCGAGAATCTCCCCCGAGAATTCGCTCGCCCCGGCGACCCGTGCCAGCACCAGCGTCCCCACCATGGTCGCAAGCGACGCCATCGCCCGCTTGCGCGCCACTTTGGATGTCGCATCGCCGATCTGTTCGGACAGCATGCCGATCATCTGTTCCAGCTTGGTCGCAAAGGCCTTGCGGGTTTTCGGGCTCTCGCGGGCGATTTCCGCCCCCAGCGCAGGCACCGCGCAACCGTGGCCGGGATTGTCGCGATGCTGCGGCGACAGATAGGCATCCACGATGGCGGCCAGCCGATCGCCGGAGGCCGTCTGGCCGGCGAGATGGCGCCAGCGCTCGGTGGAGCGGTCCATGGCATAGGCGAAGGCTTCAATGACCAGTGCCTCACGCGAATCGAAATGCGCGTAGAAGCCGCCATGGGTCAGGCCGGCGTCCTTCATCAGGTCGGCAACACCGATCCCGTGCGCGCCCCGTTCACGCAGCCGCACCGAGGCCTTCTTCACGATTCGCGCGTGGGTCTCGAGTTTGTGTTCCTTCGAATAGCGCATCGTGACTCCATGCGATGTCTGAGATCATACCATGGCATCTATCGCGTCAAAAAACCGGACATGTCCGAAATTTGATCGGCTTTGGAGCGATTCCAGCGAACGGTAACCGACACTTATCGGCCAGATAAATGATGATCATCATTTTACTGCAGTGCTCCGCCCGCCGCAACGCAGCGCCGCCGAGGCGGAAATCGCTGCAGGAACTTGACAAATCCGAGCTTTGACCGGGAAGTGGTACGACAAGACCGGCGGTCCGCGCCGGCCCCACCTGCGAGGCCCCCATGCATATGCTCAACTCCCACTGCGGCATTGACCGAGATCAACGCGGGGTCGTGACGCTGACGATCTGCAATGCCGGTCCGCTCAACATTCTCAACTCGCCCGCGATCAAGAACGTCCGTGAAGGCCTTGAGGCGCTGGCGACGGAGCGCGGCGTTCGTGCCCTGGTGATCGCCGGCCAGAGCGAGAAGAGCATGATCGGCGGTGCCGACATCAAGGAGATGGCAACGCTGGACCAGGCATCCGCCGAGAGGTTCATCACCGGATTGCGCGACCTCTGCGAGGCGGCGCGGGCCTTTCCGGCGCCGGTGATCGCGCGGATCCCGGGCTGGTGCCTCGGCGGCGGGCTGGAATTCGCGGCAGCCTGCGACTTCCGGGTTGCCGCGCATGACGCGAAATTCGCCATGCCGGAGGTGCGGGTCGGCATCCCCTCGGTGATTCACGCGGCCTTGCTGCCACGGCTGATCGGCTGGGGTCGCGCCCGCTGGCTGATCATGACGGCAGCCACCATCGACGCGCCGACCGCGCTGAACTGGGGGCTGGTCGACATGGTGGCGAAGGATGGCGGGCTCGACGCCGCCGTGGAGAGCACGCTGGCCATGCTGCTGGAATGCGCGCCGGAAGCGCTGCGCGCACAGAAAGCGTTGCTGAAACAATGGGAAGAGCTGCCGCTGAAGGAGTCCGTCAATCTCAGTGTCGGGGTATTCGGTGAAGCCTATCTGACCGGCGAACCGCAGCGGCTGATGCAGGGCTTCATCGACCGCAAGCGCTAGCCTCGTCGCGGTTTCACGAGAAATTCAGCTTGGGGCCCGTTGCATATCCCGCGACGCATCATATGATGCATATCATATTAACCGTCCGTGCGCCCGCGCGAAGGAGCCCCCATCATGTCCGCAGCTTCCGATCCGGTCGTCATCGTATCCGCCGCGCGCACCCCGCTTGGCCGCTTCCAGGGCGAGTTGTCGTCGCTGTCGGGCCACAAGCTGGGCAGCCACGTCATCCGGGCCGCCGTCGAGCGCGCGAAGCTGACACCCGACCGTATCGACGAGGTCTTCATGGGCTGCGTGCTGCCAGCCGGCCAGGGCCAGGCGCCCGCGC
>DATCUS010000137.1:0-2334 GCA_036561845.1 Tardiphaga sp.
TCAGCCCATCCTGGTCGATGAGCTGGATATCGCGGCTGCGGATGTCTTCGTTGACGCGCGGGCCATCTTTTTCCGGCGCGACGGGTCTCATGGGGCGACGAATGGCGGTTTTCTCCTCTGCCGTTCATAGGTACGCATCACGCGCCTTCGAAGGTCTTGCCGGCTGGCTCGTCCCGCGCGCGTAAAACGGTCGCAGAACATCGTGACAAAGCTCGCAGAAGTCAACGGCGCAGGGCTTTGGGAAACGCATGTTTTGCCTCGGCGCGGCAGGACCGCACCGCACAATAGCCGCCGGCGCCGTTTGCCAAGGCGCCGGGCGTAGTGTGAAAGATGGCGCGCGCCGCCGGAATCGCAAGGTTCAGTCGAACAGGAAGCCCTCACCGATGACAGCCGAACCACCCGAATTCATCAATGTCGGCCAGGATGCCCGCGCGATCGCGGTGCGCGTGACAAAGGGCGCTTCCACCAGGAAGGCCCCCGGCATTCTGTGGTGCGGCGGCTTCCTCTCCGACATGGGCGGTACCAAGGCGGTGGCGCTGGCCGAGTGGGGCGAGCGCCATGGCCGGGAGGTGGTGCGGTTCGACTATTCCGGCCATGGCGAATCCGGCGGCCGTTTCGAGGACGGCACCATTTCGCGCTGGGCGGAGGAAGCGCTGGCCGTGCTGGAGAACTGCACAACCGGCCCGCAGATCGTGGTCGGCTCCTCCATGGGCGGCTGGATCGCGCTGCTGATGGCGCGCGCGCTGGCATTGAGGGGGATGAGTGCGCGGCTCGGGGGGCTGGTGCTGATCGCCCCGGCGCCCGACTTTACCGAGGAGCTGATGTGGAAGGCGATGCCCGAGGATGTGCGCGCCACCATCCTGACCGCGGGCAAGTGGCTGCGGCCTTCCGACTATGGCCCGGCGCAACCGATCACACGTGGGCTGATCGAGGACGGGCGGAACAATCTCGTACTCGGCGCGCCCTTCGCGGTGGGCTGCCGGGTGCGCATCCTGCAGGGTGTCGCCGACCCCGACGTGCCGTGGCGCCATGCACTGCGTCTCGTGACGTGCCTTGCCGAGGACGACGTGGTGCTCACCCTGATCAAGGACGGCGATCACCGCCTGTCGCGGCCGGAAGATCTGGAGCGGATGATCGCGGCGGTGGAGGAGATGGGGTGAATAACCCAAAGTTGTTTTACGACAAAATCTAAACTTTTAGTTGCATATCGGCATCGCGCTCTCTTAGATTTCCCCTGGGGACAGGGGGAACCGATGAAGTCGTGGCAAGGATCATTGGCGGCGCTGATGGCGCTGCCTCTGCTGGGCGGGTGCGCCTATGTGACGGCCGTGCCAGCGCCGCCGGACTCCAATGTGCAAGGCATCCGCTTCTATGAGGTCAAGCCGATCCTGATCGTCAACGATCAGGAGGTGAAGGTTGAGATGATCCCGAACTACAACCGCGCCTATGCGCTGCAGTTCGGTGCGTTCCTCGCCAGACACAGGATGGACATCGCGTTCGAGCGCGGCTTCGTCAAGGCGATGGTCAGCGACCAGGATTCCACTGCCGTCATCGAGTTGGCCAAGGCGATCGTGAACAAGCTACCAGACGGGCTGGGGTTCAGCGGGCCGGGCACCGAAAGCGGGGCGAGCGGCCGGTTCGGGGTTTATGAGTTCGTGTTCAGCGACAATGGCGACCTGCTTTATCTGCGCCCGCTCATCCATCGGAACGACCTGATCTCGCTGCCGCACGTGCCTTCAGCCGGCACATCGGCCACGAGCACCAAGGCGACCACCAAAACAACTGAGGTCAAGGAGGCTGAGGACAAGAAAGGCGAGCAGACAGGCGCCAAGAAGGAAGGCGCGTTCGGCGACATTGACGGACCCGGCGGATGAGACACGGAACGCGCGGTCTTGGGCGCATCTCGCCGCCGCGGCGCCCGTTGCAGCACCGCGGTCCGAGGGTGGCGCGCCTTGCCGAGCCGGCGCTCGCTGCCGCGCTTCGCCGCCATTTGCCTGATCTCCTCGCCCTGCCGAATGTCCGGGCTGTGGGCATCGGCCGCAAATACACCAGACACCAGCCGACCGGCGATATTTCGGTGGTGGTGCATGTCGAGGGCAAGGTGGTGCCGGGCGATCTGCCGTCGGGTGCGATGGTTCCGGTTACGCTCAACGACCCCTTCGGCACGCTCATTACCGACGTGGTACCCAGCGGCGTGCCGCGCCTGTTCGGCCTGCGTGGTGGGCACGAACTCGAGGCTTTCGATGGACAGACCGGCCTGTGCGGCCTCACGCTCGCGGCGGAAGGCGTGCGCTATGCGCTGACCTGCGCCCACGTCGTCGTGAATGTCGTGCG
>DATCUS010000138.1:0-15294 GCA_036561845.1 Tardiphaga sp.
CGGCCGCCGTGCTGCAGGGCCTCGCCCAGCGTCCACTGGCCGGCGGCGGCGCCAACGATCTGCATGGCCCTCGGCGGTGCGACGCACAGGAAGGCCGACTGTGTTTCCGACCAGTCGCCCTTGCCGCCGAGATGGGTGGCGATGCCGATCGACGGCGTCCAGCCGCCCGACACCGCCAGCGTATCGGCCTCGATGGTCTTTGCCCTGCCGTCGCTGTCGATGATCGAGATGGAGTTGAGACGGCGATAGCCGGACGTGTCGGTGACGTGGGCTCCGAGATATTGCGGCGCGTTGCCGGCGAGGCTGCGTACGGCAGGCAAGACTTCTTTCCGGGCATCGACAATGCCGGTGATGGTGACACCGGCCTTGCGCAGGTCGGCCGCGGTGCGCCAGCCGTCGTCCGATGTGGTGAAGATGGCGACGCGCTGGCCGGGGCTGACGCCGAAGCGGTTGAGATAGGTCCGCACCGCCGAGGCCAGCATCACGCCGGGCCGGTCGTTGCCCGGAAACACCAGCGGCCGTTCCTGCGCGCCGGCGGCGAGGATGCACTCGGTGGCGACGATCTTCCACAGCCGCTGCCGCGGCGTGAACGGCGCGGGTTCGATCACATGATCCGACACCCGCTCGATCGCGCCGTATTCGTCGTCATAGGCGCCGAACACCGCGGTGCGTCGGAGGATACGGACGTTCGGCAGCGCGTTCAGTTCGGCTTCCGCGAGCGCCGCCCATGCCGCCGCGGACATGTCGTCGACCGCTGCATTCTCCGCGAGCAATCGACCGCCAAGCACAAAATCCTCTTCCGCCAGGATGACCCGCGCCCCGGCGCGACCGGCCGCCAGCGCCGCGGCAAGACCGGCCGGGCCGCCGCCGATCACCAGCAGATCGCAGAAGGCGTGCGATTTTTCGTAAGTGTCGGGATCGTCGAGGCCGCTCAACGCGCCGAGGCCGGCCGAAGCGCGGATCGCCGGCTCGTAAAACCTCTCCCAGAACGAAGCCGGCCACATGAAGGTCTTGTAGTAGAAGCCGGCATTGAGCAGCGGCCCGGCCAGCTGATGCACCGCGCGCAGGTCGAAGCCCGGCGACGGCCAGCAGTTCTGGCTCGCTGCCTCCAGCCCGTCGAACAGTTCGACGGTGGTCGCCTTGGTGTTGGGCTCGGCCCGCGCGCCGGAGCGCAAGGTCACCAGCGCGTTCGGCTCCTCCGGCCCGGCCGAGAAGATGCCGCGCGGCCGGTGATATTTGAACGAGCGGCCGACCAGCATGACGTTATTGGCGAGTAGCGCCGACGTCAGCGTGTCGCCGGGGTGGCCGCCAAACGTCTTGCCGTCGAAGCGAAATGATATTGTTTTCCCGCGGTCGATCCGCCCGCCGGACCCGATGCGGCTCATGACGCATCTCCATGGGCCAGCGTTGCATCGAGAATCTCGTGCGTGGTGATGTTGCGCGTCACCACCAGCCAGGCATGGCAGCCGGCCTGGTGATACCAGTGCTCACGATGCACGCCTGCCGGATTGTCGCGCAGGTAGACGTAGTCGTGCATCGCAGCAGCATCGCCCTGCTCCGGGCGCGTCAGTGTGGCGTCGCCGGAGTAGGCGAATTCGGAGGCGTCGCGGGGACCGCAATAGGGGCAGGGGATGCGCATGAGGTTCAGTGCAGGTTGGGTTGGGCGCCCTGGCCCTTTTCGTCGAGGATGGCGCCGCGGCGGAAGCGGTCGAGGCGCAGCTGGATGGCTGCGGGATGCGGTTCGTCCCGGGCCAGCAGATGCGCGAACACCAGGCCGGAGCCCGGCGTCGCCTTGAAGCCGCCATAGCACCAGCCGGCATTGAGATAGAGCCCGTCGATATCGGTGCGGTCGATGATCGGCGAACCGTCCATGGACATGTCGACGAGGCCGCCCCAGTTGCGCAGCATCCGCGCGCGGCCGATCGCCGGCATCAAGGCCATGCCACCCTCGCAGACGTCCTCTACCACGGGCAGGTTGCCGCGCTGGGCGTAGGAGTTGTAGCCGTCGATGTCGCCGCCGAACACCAGTCCGCCCTTGTCGGACTGGCTGATATAGAAGTGTCCGGCACCGAAGGTGATGACGCCGGGAATGAAAGGCTTCAGCCCCTCGGAGACGAAGGCCTGCAGCACATGGCTCTCGATCGGCAGTCGCATCCCTGCCATGGCGGCCACCCGCGAGCTGGAGCCGGCCACGGCGACGCCGACCTTCTTCGCCTTGATGTTGCCGCGCGTCGTGGTGACACCGGTGACGCGGCCGCCCGAGATGTCGAATCCGGTGACCTCGCAGTTCTGGATCACGTCGACGCCGCGATCCGAGGCCCCGCGCGCAAAGCCCCAGGCCACCGCGTCGTGGCGCACGGTGCCGCCGCGCTTCTGCAACAGGCCGCCCTGGATCGGAAACCGCGCCGCGTCGAAATTCAGGAACGGATAAAGCTTTTTGACGCCGTCGCGGTCGAGCAGCTCGGCGTCGGCGCCGTTGAGGATCATCATGTTGCCGCGCCTTGCATAGGCGTCACGCTGGCCGTCGGAATGGAACAGGTTGAGCACGCCGCGCTGGCTGACCATGGCGTTGTAGTTGAAGTCCTGCTCGAGGCCTTCCCACAGCTTCAGCGACAGTTCGTACAGCGAGATGTTGCCCGACAGCAGGTAATTGGAGCGGATGATGGTGGTGTTGCGGCCGACATTGCCTGACCCGATCCAGCTCTTCTCCAGCACGGCGATGTTCTTGAGGCCATATTCCCTGGCGAGGTAATAGGCCGTGGCCAGCCCGTGGCCGCCGCCGCCGACGATGACGATGTCGTATTCGGGTTTCGGCGCGGCGTCGCGCCATTGCGGCGTCCAGCCGCTGTGGCCGGCGAGCGTCTGCTTGATCAGGGATGTCAGCGAATAGCGCATGTCATGCCATGGTTCAGGTGCGGCGGGGATAGACGATGACGGAGAGATAGGTCATCGGTGCCTTGATGAGCTCTTCCGGCCCGTGCCGGGCCGCGGCGTCGAAGAACAGCGCGTCGCCCGGCTCCATCAGGTAGGTCTGGTCGGCATGGCGATAGCGCACCTTGCCCGACAGCATGTAGATCAGCTCGACGCCGGCATGCCGGAAGTTGGTGTAGGGCTCGGCGTCTTCCTTCAGCGTGATCAGATAAGGCTCGACGCCGAGCTCGCCGTGGATGGAATGGCCGAGCAGGTTGTACTGGTGGCCGGCCTTGGTGCCGCGGCGCTCGATATTGACGCCCGAGCCGGCCTTGACGAAGGAGCAGTCGCGGCGCTCCTCGGTCTCCCGGAAGAACCGGCTGATCGGCACGTTGAGCGCCGTGGACAGCGCGTTGAGCGTGCCCAATGACGCCGAGATGCTGCCGGTCTCGATCTTCGACAGCATGCCGGTGGAAATCCCCGCCGACGCCGACAGCTCTGCCACGGTCAGTTCGAGCTCCTTGCGTAGCTTGCGCACCTCGTTGCCGATCTGGGATTCCAGCGTGCTGGCCACTTCCGCCGGCGCGTTGGAGCCGGTCAGCAGCTCGCTGCCTTTCGGCGCCGGCTTCTTCTTCGCAGCGGTCTTCGGTTTGGCCTTCACGGACGGCATGCTGTTTCCCGGGTCATCGCCTGCGCGATTTCATTGACAAGTGTCATATCACGGAATACCTGTAAAGAAAGTAAGTTTCTTGAGGCGAAAATGTGTGGAATTGCCGGACTGTTCCTGAAGAACAAGACGCTCGAGCCGCAGCTCGGAGCGATGCTGCACCGGATGCTGGAAACCCTGTCGGACCGCGGGCCTGACAGCGCCGGCTTTGCGGTGTTTGGCGGCGGCGAGGTCGGTCGCATCAAGTCGACGCTGCGGATCGCCGCAGGCGCCGATACCACGGCCTTGATCGCCAGGCTGGAAAGCCGTTTCGGCGCGCTCGCCCCGGTGGTCCGCTCCAATCACGTCATCATCTCCGTCGCCGCAGATATGCACGACCAGCTGCAGTCAGCAGTGCTGGCGCTGGCGCCCGCCGTCGAACTGGTCGGCTCCGGTGCCCGGATGGAATTGTACAAGGAAGTCGGCCTGCCCGGCGACGTTGCAAAACGCTTCGCGCTGTCGTCGATGTCCGGCACCCATGCCATCGGCCACACCCGCATGGCCACCGAATCCGCGGTCACCACCAACGGCGCGCATCCGTTCTCCACCGGGCTCGACCAGTGCCTGGTGCATAACGGCTCGCTGTCGAACCACAATGCGGTCCGCCGCACCCTGCGCGGCGAAGGCCTGTCCTTCGCCACCGACAATGACAGCGAGGTCGCGGCCGGCTACCTGACCTGGCGGATGCGCGAGGGCGCCAGCCTGGAGCAGGCGCTGACCCAGAGCCTCGACGATCTCGACGGCTTCTACACCTTCGTGGTCGGCACCGAATCCGGTTTTGCGGTGTTGCGCGATCCCATTGCCTGCAAGCCCGCTGTCATGGCCGAAACCGACGACTATGTCGCCTTCGGTTCGGAATATCGCGCGCTCGACAGCCTGCCGGGCATCGACAAGGCCCGGGTGTTCGAGCCTGATCCGGCGCGGGTCTATGCTTGGGAACGCGCCTGATGACATCAGCGGACCTCGCCTCGATCTCGCTGCGTGAGCTGAATGCCAAGCTGCACGCGCTGCCGCCGGACACCAACGAGACGCGCTGGCTGGTCGCCAATCCCGGCGGCAAGCACGCCATCGCCTGCGGGTTGACGCTGCCGATCACCGTCGAGATCGACGGCCACGTCGGCTACTACTGTGCCGGCATGAACAGCGAGGCCACCGTGCTGGTGAAGGGCAATGCCGGTGTCGGCGTTGCCGAGAACATGATGTCCGGCGAAGTGCGGGTGCAGGGCGATGCCAGCCAGGCCGCCGGCGCCACCGGCAATGGCGGGCTGCTCGTCATTGAAGGCAACGCCTCGGCGCGCTGCGGCATCTCCATGAAGGGCATCGACATTGTCGTGAAGGGCTCGATCGGGCCGATGAGCGCCTTCATGGCGCAGGCCGGCAATCTGGTCGTGCTGGGCGATGCCGGCGAGGCGCTCGGCGACTCCATCTACGAGGCGCGGCTGTTCGTGCGCGGCGCGGTCAAGAGCCTCGGTGCCGACTGTATCGAAAAGCCGATGACGCCGGACGATCGTCACGCGCTCGACGCCGTGCTGGCGAAAGCAGGGATCGATGACGTCGATGGTGGAGCCTTCCGGCTCTACGGCTCGGCACGCAAGCTTTATCACTTCCATGTCGACAACGTCGACGCGTACTGATCGGACGTTTCATGGCCGGGCACGACCAACCCACCCATCGCACGCTGCCACGCTATTCGGCGACCTTCGACCCGCACACGATTGCCGAGATCCAGCGCGCTGCCGCCACCGGCATCTATGACATCCGCGGCGGCGGCGCCAAGCGCAAGCTGCCGCACTTCGACGATCTGCTGTTTCTGGGCGCGTCGATCTCGCGCTATCCGCTGGAGGGTTATCGCGAGAAGTGCGGCACCAACGTGCTGCTCGGCACCCGATTTGCGAAGAAGCCGATCGAGCTGAAGATTCCCGTCACCATCGCCGGCATGAGCTTTGGCGCGCTGTCGGGCCCGGCCAAGGAAGCGCTCGGCCGCGGCGCCTCGGCCATGGGCACCTCGACCACCACCGGCGACGGCGGCATGACCTCGGAAGAGCGCAGCCATTCCTCCATGCTGGTCTATCAGGTGCTGCCGTCGCGCTACGGCATGAACCCGGTCGACCTGCGCCGCGCCGACGCCATCGAGGTGGTGATCGGGCAGGGCGCCAAGCCCGGCGGCGGCGGCATGCTGCTTGGCCAGAAGATCACCAAACGCGTTGCCGACATGCGCCGGCTGCCGGAAGGCATCGACCAGCGCTCGGCCTGCCGCCATCCGGACTGGACCGGCCCCGACGATCTCGAAATCAAGATCGAGGAATTGCGCGAGATCACCGACTGGCAGAAGCCGATCTTTGTCAAGGTCGGCGCCTCCCGGCCCTATTACGACACCGCGCTGGCGGTGAAGTCCGGCGCCGACGTGGTGGTGCTCGACGGCATGCAGGGCGGCACCGCCGCCACGCAGGAAGTCTTCATCGAGAATGTCGGCCTGCCGATCCTTGCCGCGATCCGCCCGGCGGTGCAGGCGCTGCAGGACCTCGGCCTGCACCGCAAGGTGCAACTGATCGTGTCCGGTGGCATCCGCACCGGCGCCGACGTGGCCAAGGCGCTGGCGCTCGGCGCCGACGCGGTGTCGATCGGCACCGCGGCCCTGATCGCGCTCGGCGACAACGATCCACGACTTGAGGACGAATACCGCGCGCTCGGCACCACCGCCGGCGCCTATGATGACTGGCACGAGGGCCGCGATCCCGCCGGCATCACCACGCAGGATCCAGCGCTGGCAGCGCGGCTCGATCCGGTGCTCGCCGGCCGCCGCCTCGCCAACTATCTCGCGGTCCTGACGCTGGAGTGCCAAACCATCGCGCGCGCCTGCGGCAAGAGCCACGTGCACAATCTCGAACCGGAGGATCTGGTGGCGCTGACGGTGGAGGCCGCCGCGATGGCTGGCGTGCCGCTTGCAGGCACCGACTGGATACCGGGGAAGACCTACTGAGTTTTCATCATCGTGCGGGGGCGAAATGACGGATCTGGCGGCGACAGCTAAAGAACGCGGCATCAAGAATTTCCTGATCGCCTATACCGACCTGTTCGGCACACTGCGCGCCAAACTGGTTCCCGCCAGCGCGATCAATGGCATGATGAAGAACGGCGCGGGCTTTGCCGGCTTCGCCACCTGGCTCGACATGACGCCGGCCGATCCCGACGTGCTGGCGATGCCGGATATCTCCAGCCTGATCCAGCTGCCGTGGAAGCCGGAAGTGGCGTGGCTCGCCGCCGATCCGTGGATGAGCGGCAAGCCCGTCGAGCAGGCGCCGCGCAATACCCTGAAACGGCTGATCGCCAAGGCCGGTCCGGCCATGCAGTTGAAGAGCGGCGTCGAATGCGAGTTCTTCCTGATCTCGCCCGACGGCCGCGGCATCGACGATACCGCCGACCGTCAGGCCAAACCCTGTTACGACCAGTCCGCCCTGATGCGCCGCTACGAGGTGATCAGCGAGATCAGTGACTGCATGCAGGAGCTCGGCTGGGGTCCGTACCAAAGCGATCATGAGGACGCCAACGGCCAGTTCGAGATGAACTGGGGCTATGACGACGCCCTGATCACCGCCGACCGCCACGTGTTCTTCAAATACATGGCGAAGTCGATCGCCGAGAAGCACGGCATGCGCGCCACCTTCATGCCGAAACCCTTCAGCCACCTCACCGGCAATGGCTGCCACGTCCACGTCTCGCTGTGGAATGGCGACAGGAATCTGTTCGAGGATGACAAGGGCGAGCTCGGCGTCTCCGCGCTGGGTTACCATTTCATCGGCGGCATCATCCATTCCGCCGACGCCATGGCGGCGATCCTCAATCCCACTGTGAATTCCTACAAGCGCATCAACGCGCCGCGCACTTTGTCCGGCGCCACCTGGTCGCCCAACACCGTGACCTATACCGGCAACAACCGCACCCACATGATCCGCATTCCCGAGCCCGGCCGGTTCGAGCTGCGGCTGCCCGACGGCGCCGCCAACCCCTATGCCATGCAGGCCGCGATCATCGCCGCCGGACTCGACGGCATCGCCAGCAAGCGCGATCCGGGCAAACGCCTCGACATCAACATGTACACCGACGGCCACACCGTCGGCGACGTCAAGCGGCTGCCGCTCAACCTGCTCGACGCCATCCGCGCGCTCGAGCAATCCGAGCTGCTGCAGCAGAGCCTCGGCCCGCTGGTGCCGGCCTATCTCAAGCTGAAGAAGCAGGAGTGGGACGATTATGCCCGCCACCTGACCGAGTGGGAGCGCGACACCACGCTGGATTGCTAGGGCGCGAATCGTGCCGGTTTGCGGCGGGATTTCACGATTCGCCGCGACAAAAACGCCGTGAGGCCTTGTTTTGAAGGGTTGAGCGAAAATAAGTGGCGAAAACACCGTGAAAAACTGTGAAATTCGCATTGAGTGCGGGTTTTTTCTGCGGTTTCCCCATAGTGTTTGACGACCGAATCACCCCCAAAGGAGCCTCACATGGCCGACCAGATGACCAAGTCCCAGCTGATCGAGAAGATCAACGAGTCCCACACCGAGCTGACCAAGAAGGACGTCAAGGGCGTTCTCGAGACGCTCGCCACCATTGGTTACAAGGAACTGAAGAAGAACGGCGTATTCCTCGTTCCCGGTTTCGCGAAATTCGTGGTCATCAAGAAGCCCGCCACCAAGGCGCGCAAGGGCACCAACCCCTTCACCGGCGAACCGATGACCTTCAAGGCCAAGCCGGCCCGCAAGATCGTGCGCGCCCGTCCGGTCAAGGCCGCCAAGGACGCGGTCTGATTTTTCGCGGCGATCGCCTGCGGGCGATTGCTGCAGGTTTAAGCGTGATCGCGGCGTCCTGCACCAGCAGGGCGCCGCGATTGCGTTTTTGGATGAGAGTTCTCTTTCTTTGTGGCGAGCAGGCTGCGGGGATGCCTCATCCTGAGGAGCGGCGTCTTCGACCGCGTCTCCGGCGAATGGCAATGCCATTCGCCCGGGATGAGTGCCACGTTCTCATGGTTCGAGACGCGCGCCCAAGAGCGCGCTCCTCACCATGAGGTGGGCGTGTGGAGTTCGGCCCGCGAATTTCTAATCCAGCAGCCGCTTCTTGTAGGCCACCGCATCCATGTCGCGGATGTCGACGCTGAGGCTTTTGGTTTCCGGCAGCAGCCGCACCATGGCCGCGCGCAGCGCCTCGCTCACCGCCACCTTCTGTTCCGCCGTGCGGCCTTCCAGCATGGAGACCGTGACGTGGCAGAAGCCGTCGCGCTTCCCGGCCACCAGATAGTCCCCATACGGCATCGCGCGAATTTTCAGATCCGCCGCCTGCACCACGCCGGTTGCCGCTGCCGCGTCGTGCAGCGCCAGCATCAGCGCGGCCGCGTCGAAGGACGCGTGGCCGTCGGTGGAATGTTCGATGACGATATGCGGCATGGGATATCCGTTCGTTGAATTACGCGCCGTTTGTCACCTCTCCCCGCTCGCGGGGAGAGGTCGGAGCCGAGCGCCAGCGAGGCTTCGGGTGAGGGGGGCTATCGCGTGAAACTCCGGCTCCCCCTCACCCGACCGGCTTCGCTGCGCTTTGCCGGTCGACCTCTCCCCGCGAGCGGGGAGAGGTGAAAGGCGATCTTCATTGAACTACAGCAACTGCGACTTCACCGACTCCGCACCCTCGCGCAGCAGCGGCAGGAAGCGGTCGATCATCTCGCCGGTGGAGACGCGGTCGACATGAGCACCCATGTTGATCGCCGCGGCGATCGTTCCGTCATAGCGCAGCACCGGCACGGCGATCGAGCGAAAGCCCGGCTCGGCCTCGCGATCGACCAGCGAATAGCCCTTGTCGCGGTCGGTGATGATGGTGGCCTTGAGCAATTCCTTGTCGGTGACGGTGAGCGGCGTCATCGGCACCAGCTCCATGGCGTCGATGATTTCAGCCAGCCTGGCGTTGGAGAACTGGCCGAGCAGGACGCGCCCGACCGAGCTGCAGAACGCGGGCAGCCGGTAGCCGAGATCGATGCCGGCGGAGAACACCCGCGCCGGGCTGCTGCGCGCCACGAAGATCACCTCGCTGCCGTCGAGAATGGCCAGCGAGGAGATTTCCTGCGCCGCGCTCGACACCCGGTCGAGCACCGGCTGCAGGATCGTCACCACCTGGTTGGACGTCAGATAGGAGGAGGCCAGCACCAGCACGCGCGGCGTCAGCGTGAACAGCTTGCCGTCGCTGGCCACATAGCCGGCGCGCTCCAGCGTGAACAGGATGCGCCGCGCGGTGGCGCGCGGCAGGTCGGCGGCCTTGGCAAGGTCGCTCAGGGTCATCGGCCGCGGGTTGGCGCCGAACAGTTCGAACACCCGCAGGCCGCGGTCGAGGCTTTCGATGAAATCGGTGCTGCGCGCATCGTCGGGGTCGCGTTTCAGTTTCGGCATCGCATCCTCGCGCGCGTCAACCGACGGCTTCCAGTTTCTTCAGGTCGAAGGCGAGGTCGGCGGCCTGTTCCGGCGTCGGCGACAGCGACGCGGCGATCAGCCGGCGCGCGATCATCTGGTCGCCGGGCCGGTTGATGCTGTCCACCGCGGTCAGGGTGGTGCCGCGATAGTAGAACACCGAGAATTTGCCCTGATCGATGGCGCCGCGGATCACCGCCACGTCAGTCGGCGCCGAGAGGCCGACGATCTGCAGCTTGGTGTCGTACTGGTCGGACCAGAAGCGCGGCACGCTGTCATAGGGCTCCGGCTTGCCGGCGATGGCGGCACCGGCGGCCTTGCCCTGGTCGGTGGCGTTCTGCACCGATTCCAGCCGCACCCGCCGACCGACGAGACGGCTGAAGTGATTGCTGCAATCGCCCGCTGCATAGATATCGGGCGCATCGGTGCGGCCGCAGTCGTCGACATCGATGCCGTTGCTGCAGCGGACTCCCGCTTGCGCGGCCAGTTCGTCATTGGCGATGCCGCCGATGCCGGCGACGACGAGGTCGCCATGCACGCTGCTGCCGTCGCCGCACACCACGTCGTGGGCGCCGTCCGGACCGTCGTCGATGCGCACCACGGTCTCGTTGAAGCGGATGTCGACGCCGTGGCTCTGGTGCAGGTCGCGCAGGTAGTTCGAGATCAGCGGCGACACCGCGCGCTCCAGCAGCCGGGATGCGGCCTCGATCAGCGTCACCGTCTTGCCGGCCTTGGCGGCGGTGGCCGCCACTTCGAGGCCGATGAAGCCGCCGCCGACGATCACCACCGACTTGGCCGTCTCCAGCCGCTGCTTCAGTTCGACGGCGTCGTCGAGGGTGCGCAGATAGGAAATGCCGTCACGGTCATGGCCGGGAATGGCGAGTTTTCGCGCACGCGAGCCGGTGGCGATCAGCAGCGTGTCATAGCCGAGTTGCTCGCCGCTCTGCAGTTCGACGCGATGAGCCTCCCGATCGATCCGCGTCGCGCGGGCGCCGAGCTGCATGTCGATGCGCTGGGTGGAAAAGAAATCTGCGCCGCGCAGGATCAGGTTGCTGTGCGCCACGCTGCCGGCGAGAAAGCCCTTCGACAGCGGCGGCCGTTGATAGGGCAGGTCGGTCTCGTCGGCGACGATGCGGATCGGCGCCTGGTAGCCGTTCTCGCGCGCGCTGATGGCCGCCTGGACGCCGGCATAGGACGCGCCAATGATCAGCAGACCGTTCACAGCGGTCGTGCCGGCAGGTAGCGGGCGGAAACAAAGGGGGGTCGAGACACGGCGGGGCTCCTTGATGGCAGTCGTATATCGAACAAGTGTTCGGCCAGTGCAAGTCGATGGTTTGGGCGAAATCGGCGCAACGAGAGCAGGTTGTTGCTTAGTATCGCGGCAGAGCCTGCCAAAACAAACTGCTTGATTAGAACTCGTCCATCTATAAAATCGCCCATAAGTTCAATAGACGAACAATTTGTTTGATCGTCTCCGGGTGTACGCTTCGCGGCATCATTCTTTCGAGGGCCCTCACCATGATGAGCCAAGAGCAAAATGACCTGATCACCAGGGTCGGGCCGAAGGCGCCGGCCGGCAAGTTGATGCGGATGTACTGGCAGCCGGCGGCATTGGTCGATGAACTCGAAGGCCCGCGCCCGATCAAGCCGGTCAGATTGCTCGGCGAGGATTTTGTGATTTTCCGCGACGAGCAGGGGCGTTATGGCCTGCTCGATCGCGACTGCCCGCATCGCGGCGCCGATCTCGCCTTCGGCCGTCTCGAAGGCGGCGGCGTGCGCTGCGCCTTTCATGGCTGGCTGTTCGACGTCAACGGCAAGTGCCTGGAGACGCCGGCCGAACCCGCCACCTCGAAGCTCTGCGCCGGCATCAAGCAGCGCGCCTATCCGGTGCTGGAAAAGGGCGGCATTCTCTGGGCGTTTCTCGGCGAAGGCGAGCCGCCGGCCTTTCCCGAACTCGACTGCTTCGCGGCGCCCGGCGCCTATACCTTCGCCTTCAAGGGCCTGTTCGAATGCAACTGGCTGCAGGCGCTGGAGGTCGGCATCGATCCGGCCCATGCCTCGTTCCTGCATCGCTTCTTCGAGGACGAGGACACGTCGGCCGCCTATGGCAAGCAATTTCGCGGCGCCTCCGCCGGCAGCGAGTTGCCGATGACCAAGATCCTGCGCGAATACGATCGGCCGATCATCAACGTCGAGAGCACCGAATACGGCCTGCGGCTGATTGCGCTGCGCCAGCTCGACGACGAGCGCACCCATGTCCGCGTCACCAACCAGGTGTTTCCGCACGGTTTTGTCATTCCGATGAGCACCGAGATGACCATCTCGCAGTGGCATGTGCCGGTGGATGACGAGAACTGCTACTGGTACGCGATCTTCACCAGCTACACCAAGCCGGTCGACAAGGCGAAGATGCTGGCACAGCGCCTCGAACTCTACGAATTGCCCGACTACAAATCGCGAAAAAACCGCAGCAACGATTACGGCTTCGATCCGCACGAGCAGGCCACCGAGACCTATACCGGCATGGGCGCCGACATCAACGTCCACGACCAGTGGGCGGTGGAGTCCATGGGCAAGATCCAGGACCGCACCCGCGAACATCTCGGCTCATCCGACAAGGCGATCATCGCCTACCGCAAGCTGTTGCGCCAGGAGATCGAGAAGGTCGCCGGCGGCCAGAAGCCGCTGATGGTCCTCGACGCCGGCAATGCGCGCAGCATCCAGGGGCCGGGCACCATGGACGGCATCGGCCCGACCAAGGGCTGGGAAACCTACTGGATGGAGGTCGACGTCGCCCGCCGCCGCGGCGCGCCCTGGGCGCCCGCAGTGCCGAACGAAACCCCGGCCACTGTAACTCGCATGACGGCGGCGGAGTGATCTTTCTTACCCTCCCCTGGAGGGGGAGGGTCGACAATGTCGCGCGAAGCGCGACGTTGTCGGGGTGGGGTGAGGGCGCTGATGTTGAGCGACATACCCTGCTACACGCGCTGTCACCCCACCCCGATCGCGCCTGACGGCGCGCTCGACCCTCCCTCTCCAGGGGAGGGTGAAGAAGCCGCCGAGGCGTAGTTTGAACGAGTCGAGGAGAGTGCGTTGAGTTTCGTCGAACGCCACGGGTTGTGGTCCGCAGAACAGAAGGACGCCGCCGTCCGGCTCCGTCGCATCGTCGAGGAGCAGCAGCTTGAGGTGATCCGGCTGTCGTTTCCGGATCAGCACGGCATCCTGCGCGGCAAGACGCTGATCGCGGAGGAGGCGCTGCGCTGCCTCGAAAACGGCTGCAGCATCACCACCACGATGTTCGCCAAGGACACTTCGCACAAGTCGGTGTTTCCGGTGTTCACCGCCGGCGGCGGCTTCGGTATTCCGGAAATGCAGGGCGCCGCCGACGCGCTGATGATTCCGGATCCCTCGACCTTCCGCGTGTTGCCGTGGGTGCAGGGCACCGGCTGGCTGCTGTGTGACGTGCATTTCGCCGACGGCCGCCCGGTGCCGTTCGCCACCCGCAACCTCTACAAAGGCGTGCTCGCCGGTCTCACCAGGCGCGGCTACGATTTCGTCGCCGGCCTCGAGGTCGAATGCCACATCTTCAAGAATGAAGAGACGCGGATGGCGCCGGAGGATGCCGGCCAGCCCGGCCGTCCGCCGGAGGTGAGCCTGCTGTCGCACGGCTACCAGTATCTCACCGAGCAGCGCTACGACCAGATGGAGCCGGTGCTCGAGTTCATCCGCCGCGATGTGCAGGCGCTCGGCCTGCCGCTGCGCTCGGTGGAGGTCGAATACGGCCCGAGCCAGTGCGAGTTCACCTTCGCGCCGACCGTGGGCCTCACGCCGGCGGATAGCATGGTGCTGTTCCGCTCGGCGGTGAAGCAGATCTGCCATCGCCGCGGCTATCACGCCACCTTCATGTGCCGGCCGAAGATTCCCAACGTGGTGTCATCGGGCTGGCATCTGCACCAGTCGATCGTGTCGCGGGCCACCGGCGACAACGCCTTCATGTCGTCGGACGCGAACGAGATGCTGTCGCCGTTCGGCCGCGGCTGGCTCGCGGGCCTGCTGGCCCACGCCCGCGCCGCCACCGTGTTCACCACGCCGACCATCAATGGCTACAAGCGCTATCGCTCCTATTCGCTGGCGCCGGACCGGGCGATCTGGGGCCGCGACAACCGCGGCGCGATGATCCGCGTGCTCGGCGGACCGGGCGAGTCCGCCACACGGCTGGAAAACCGCGTCGGCGAGCCCGCCGCCAATCCCTATCTCTACATGTCGTCGCAGATCCTTGCCGGCCTCGACGGCGTCGACCGCGCGCTCGATCCCGGCCCGTCGGCGGATACGCCCTATGAAAGCAACGCGCCGCTGCTGCCGAAGTCGCTGCGCGAGGCGGTGTTCGCGCTGAAGGACGATCCGTTCTTCCGGGAGTCGATGGGCGCGACCATGGTCGACTACTACACCCACATCAAGCTCGCCGAGATCGAGCGCTTCCAGTCGGAAGTGTCGGATTGGGAGCAACGCGAATATTTCGAGATGTTCTGACGACGGCATCAAGATCCGTGCGGCGTTCGCGTCGCACGATGGTGTCGAAATGGACTGCAATGGCATGTGATCTGCATACCAACGGCGGCGCCCGCCCTGATCGTTGAGGTCAGAATTCGGCATCGCCTGACAGGAGCGCGTGAGTGACGGCATCTCTGGCATCGAGCCCATCGCGCGGATTGAGTTTCGCGGAATACCTCAACCACGACGCGCTCGGCCTCGCCGGCCTCGTGCGCAGCGGCGACACGTCGGCCGACGAACTGCTGGACATCGCGCTCGACCGCCTCGACGCCGTCAATCCGGCCATCAATGCGGTGGTGAATGTATTCGCCGACAAGGCGCGCGCGCGAATCGCAAAGGGCCTGCCGGACGGTCCGTTCACCGGCGTCCCGTTTCTGCTCAAGGACCTGTTCATAGATCTCGAAGGCACCACCACCACGTCAGGTGCCGTGTTCCTGAAAGACACGGTGGCGAAACGCAACAGCACCGTCGCCGATCGCTACAACAAGGCCGGTCTTGTCATCTTCGGCAAGACCCATAGCTGCGAGTTCGGGGGATCGCCGACCACCGAAAGCCAGCTTTACGGCGTCACGCGCAATCCGTGGAATCTCGATTACAGCGCCGGCGGCTCCAGCGGCGGTTCGTCCGCCGCGATCGCCGCGGGCATTCTGCCCGCCGCCAACGGCAGCGACGCCGGCGGCTCCATTC
>DATCUS010000139.1:0-3954 GCA_036561845.1 Tardiphaga sp.
GGACGAGCTGGTGCTGCGCCAGGCGCGGCCGGCGCTCGACGGCAGCAGGCGCTCGGTCCGCGATGCCGGCAGCCGCGAGCACAAGAGCGCGTTCGACGCCTATGTCCGCTCCGGCAATGACGATGGGTTGCGCCAGATCGAGACCAAGGCGATGTCGGTCGGCTCGAACGCCGACGGCGGCTATCTGGTACCGGTCGAGCTGGAGCATAGCATCAACCAGCGACTGATGCCGATCTCGCCGATCCGCGCCATCGCGGCGGTACGCGAGATCTCCGGCAACACCTACAAGAAGCCGTTCATGACCGCGGGCCCGGCCACCGGCTGGGTTGGCGAGACCGACGTGCGCGCGCAGACCACGTCGCCGACCATCGATGCGCTGTCGTTTCCGGCCATGGAGCTTTACGCCATGCCGGCCGCCACCGCCACGCTGCTCGACGACAGCGCGGTCAATCTCGACGACTGGATCGCCTCGGAGGTGGAACTGACCTTCGCCATGCAGGAGGGCGCCGCCTTTGTCGGTGGTGATGGCGTCAACAAGCCGAAGGGGTTTCTCAGCTATACCACGGTGGCCAACGCGTCGTGGACGTGGGGCAATCTCGGCTACATCGCCGCCGGCGCCGCCGGGGCCTTTGCGGCGTCGAACCCGTCCGACGTGCTCGTCGACCTGATCTATGCGCTGAAGGCCGGCTATCGCCAGAACGGCAACTTCGTCATGAACCGCAAGACCCAGGCAACCATCCGCAAGTTCAAGGATTCCACCGGCAACTATTTGTGGCAACCGCCGGCCCAGGCCGGCGGCAAGGCGACGCTGATGAGCTTCCCGCTGGTGGAGGCCGAGGACATGCCCGACGTCGCCGCCAACTCGCTGTCGGTGGCGTTCGGCGACTTCCAGCGCGGCTATCTGATCGTCGACCGCGTCGGCATACGCGTGCTGCGCGATCCCTACACCGCCAAGCCCTACGTGCTGTTCTACACCACCAAGCGCGTCGGCGGCGGCGTGCAGGACTTTGACGCCATCAAGCTGCTGAAGTTCGCGGCGAGCTGAGGGGGGCGGCGACGCGAAACGTCCCTCTCGTGTCCCGGACGCGCTGCAGCGTTCTTACGCTGCTGCGCAGATCCGGGACCCAACTATACTTGCACCACAAGAGCGTGGGCCCCGGATCTGCGGCGCACCACGCCACCCCAACGATGCTGCGCATCGTCAGGTGGCGCAGTGCACCGCGTCCGGGGCACGTGGCTGTCGCGCGGTGTCTCGCGTCCTCGGCGAGGCTTTTGCATCGCCTGGGGGCGCGAATCAGAGATCCGCTTTCTGAGGGAAACGAATCTGTCAGATCGCCAGCAAAAATTGCTTCTGCGCCAGCTCTTCCAACTTTGCGCTCAGGCCGATCCTGTCGTCAGCCTTGGCGCGCGCGTGATCCGACATCACGCTCAGCAGATGCTGCAGGCCCGGGAGGTCGGAAACGGTCACGAATTCCTTGGTCTTGTTGACGAAGACGACGGATTTTCTGTCGGCGCGGATCAGCTCGATGACGTTGCTGAGCGTGCCGGTGCTCTTGCTGTCCCAGATCATCAGGCCGAAATCGCTGGCACGCGCCATTTCCAGATCCTTGGCGGTGAAGAAGGCGCGGCTGCCCGGCACCGCTTTCGGATGCACGTGCTTCACCGGCCATCCGGCGACGTTGTTGCGCGGCCGGTCGCCGCTGCAATAGACCGTGACGCGTTTGGCGCCGTGCTCGGACAGGCAATTCTGAATCGACGTGTCGGCGCCGTCGGCATCGCCCACGACCACATCGAAATCGGAAGCCGCGATGTTGGCAATACGCTGCCTGACCTTATCGTGAAGGCGGCTGATCGAAATCGATCCTGCGATGAATATCGTGGTCATTCATGGGTCCATGTGATCGCGGCAGCGTAGATCTTGCCGATCTTCGGCGAGCTACGAAGCGCGGCGCAACCAGCCTCCATCGACGCACCGGTGTCGAACAGATCGTCGAGCAGCAGCGCGTTCCATTGGCCATCGCCACCGATCACGTTGTTTATCGTAAAGCGACCCTGAAGGGCAGCCACTTTCTGCTCTTTGGTGGTCAGGTTCTTGAGCTGCGGCGCCGACGCCGGCGCCTTTGCGACGAGCGTCTCGTAGACCGGCAGATGCGCCAGTCGCCCCAGCTCCCGGGCGATTTCCGTCACGGGCTGCCGAGCGCGTACGATCGAAGCGGGCATGGGGACGATCAGACCTACGTCGCGAAACAGCGGCAGCAGCGATTGCTGGAGCTGGGCGGCGAGGGGGCCGACCTGGGTCCAGTCGGCGCGGTATTTCAGCTCGTAGAGGGCTTGGCCAGGTTCGGATCTGATGTTGTCGAAGCGGGGATGGCCATGCTCATCGTCGCCGAGATAGGTGCTCTTGAGCACGTGCTTGTGCAGCGCGTAGCCGAGGTCCCAATCGCCCTTCAACTGCCGGACCGCGACCTGCATGGTCATTGAACCTCAGCCAAATCCACCCCGGGCTTTCGCGCTGAATTCAACTTAAGGTAGATTCTCTCAACCGGCCAGCTCCGGATGCCGACGTGGCTCCTCCGACGGGCCGCGATCGATCCTGCCTGCCAAGCGGGTGTTTGCGGGAAGGATGGAAGTCGAATACCAACACCGTTAGTCATCGGGATTCGACGAGGATACACACGAATATGCCCACCCTGCAGTGGCTCACCCGCGACCGCCTGGACGCGCTGGTGTGGGCGATCACCGCGATGATGTCGGGGCGGACTTATGGCGGGCCAAGGATCAGGTTGTTGTAGGCGAAGCGGGCCGCTTTCGTGTCCCGGACGCGATGCAGCGTTCTTACGCTGCTTCGCAGATCCGGGACCCATCTTTACTGCTGCAGCAGAAACGTGGGCCCCGGATCTGCGGCGCACCACGCCACCCCAACGATGCTGCGCATCGTCAGGTGGCGCAGTGCACCGCGTCCGGGGCACGAGTCAGATCTCGCCGGACAGGTCTTTCCAATCCGGATTGTGCTGTTCGATCAGCGCGATCTTCCAGGCACGCCGCCAGCGTTTCAGCACGTGCTCGCGTTCGCGCGCTTCGAGGATCGACGAGAACTGTTCGACATGGACCAGCAGCGTGACGTCATATTTTCGGGTGAAGCCGGGGACCAGCTTTGCCTTGTGCTCGGCGATGCGTCGCGCGAGATCGTTGGTCACGCCGACATAGAGCGTGCCGTTCCGCCGGCTCGCCAGAATGTAGACGAAGAACCGTGTTTCCATCGCGCGCTGCTCACGTGTCCGCAGGCGATGCGAAAGCATCGCCGAGGACGCGCTGCAGCGCCTCTTTGCGCTGCTGCGCAGATCCGGGACCCATTCTAGCGAGACGCGTTTCCATCGCCAAACGAAGCACGCCGTCGCCCGCTCACCACAGCTCGACGGACTCCGAGATGTCGTTCCAGTTGGCGACGTTGTTGACCCGGCCCTTCCATTCGCCGCCGCGGCCGAGCCGGCGCAGCCGCGCCGAATCCAGCATGGCGCCGAGGAAGAACAACGCCACCAGCGGCATCAGCCAGGCGTGCCAGCCGGGCTGCCCGTAATGGCGCAGGGTCGGCCGGTAGCTGATCGCCATCGCCAGCCAGGCCATTGCGGCGGGCCAGCCCCACCAGGCGCCTGATAGCGCGCCGGCGATGGCCAGCAGCGGCGGCACCAGAAAATTCAGCAGCATGGTCACCGTGACCCCGGCCAACGCTGCGTAGGAGCCGTGCAGTTCGGTGAAGGCGCTGCGCGCCACCATCTGCCAGATCGGACGCCAGTCGGCATAGGCCCGCAGCGAGACTGCCCCCTGGCTGGGATCGAGCCGGATCGGCCCGTGCGGCTTCAGCGCCGCCGCCAGCGCGCAATCGTCGATGATGGCGCTGCGGATGGCGGCGAGCTGTCCGATCCGCTCGAGCGCGGCGCGGCGCACCAGCATGCA
>DATCUS010000140.1:0-6739 GCA_036561845.1 Tardiphaga sp.
TCCATGTTCACCTCCGTTGGAAAGCCGCGACGATCGCGGCGATGATGCTGGCAAGTCCTGCGCGCGGCGCGGCCGGCGTCCCGGTGGTCCCGGCCGTCGGCGCGGACAGCGTCGGCGGGAGCCGCGGCGCCAGCGGCAGCGAGGAGTCGAGCCACACCGGCGCGTCGCCGAGCGCGGCCTTCCATTTCGCCAGCCACGCTCTGCGCTGATCGAGACCGACGGTGCCGCCGTTCAGCCGACGGGTCACGCCGACGACGTCGTCCTTCAAGGCAAACGGCAGGCAGCCGCAATTGACGAAATCGGCGACACCGCAGGCGAGGAAATGCCGCGGATCGATCAGCAGCTCCGGCTGCGCCACCACGTCGAGCCCGGTGGCCTTCGCCAGCCGCGCATAGCCCGCGCGCCCGGTGGTCTGGGCGGCGCCGCGGCCGCGGAAATTCCAGCCGTCGTCGGAGCCCGCCGCATTGCCCATGCGGCCGTTATAGACCTTGTTGGCCAGCGCCCGCGGATTGTGCGCATAGGGTGCGGCGCTGGCCGGGCTGGGAAACCGCGACGGCCACACCTGCATCATCCGCCCGGCGCTGTAATTCAGGTTCTCCACCACGTCGTGCCCGGCGCCGCATTCGTGGGAGATCTGCGCCATCACATGGGCGACCAGCGACGGCGTGGTGATGCCGTGGCGCGCGAACACCGAAGGTGCCGACGCAATCATGCCGGCGCGCAGGCCGGGAACCTTCTGGTCGCCGTTGGGCCACAGGCGCGTCAAAGCATCGGCGAACTGCGATGGGGTCATGCGTCACCTCTGAACGAATTCAACTGGAAACCGAGGGTGCGGAGCTTCACAACTGCGGAGCCGGGTGTTAGACGCAGTTGCTGGGCCGGGGCACGCGATGCGCGATACATTCAATAATGCGGTGGGTAGAACGGCGTTGCTTTGCAACGGGCGAGCGCTGGCGGCTGTTGTTCTTTTCCTGATCGGCTGCGTCGCACCCGATGTCGATTTATCCAACAGGCTCGCAATTTGTGCGCTGGCCTGCGGGTTGAGCGCGCCGCCATGCATACGCAAACTCGGCAGCGCCGCGCTGCGTCGTGGCTGCATCTGATGCCGCGGCAGGATATTCTTTTCTAGTTTGGCTTGAGACCATTGCCATGATCGGACTTCAGTGACGATGACTATCTATGCACGGCTGCAGCCATTCGCGATTGCCATCGTCGTCGTGGCGATGGCCACCATCCCGCTTTTCGATCGTCATGCGGTCTTTTATGTCGACTGGATCAATCATCTCTGGTCGGCGGAATATTTCGGCGAATACTGGAAGCAGCACTTTCAACCGCCGGTGATATTCAACACCAGCAAGGTGATCGGCATGTCCGTGCCGATCTTCTATTCATATCATTTCTATGCGCTTACAGGCTTGCTGAGTTCCGTTCTCGGCTCTGGTCTCGCCATGCGCTGCTTCGTGTTCGGCGCTCTGGTGCTGCAGTTCCTGGTCGTTTTCCGCTCGCTGGTTGCTGTGCGCCTGGAGAGCAATACGGCATATGTCGTCGCCACGCTGCTGGTGTGGGGCATTTACTCGCTGACCAACCTCTACAACCGCAGCGCCCTGACCGAATTCTTCGCGATCAGCCTGTTGACGTGTTCGGTCGCCGCATTGCTCGTGGTGTTCCTGAAAGCCGGCGAAGAGCCCATCGGCTGGTCGACATGGCTCCAGCCGGGCTTCTATTTTGCCCTCGCCGCGGTGACGCATCCACTTACCGCCGCCTTCGGCGGTCTGTTCATCATCGTGTTCGGCGGCATCGCGCTGATACTGACGCGGAGCTGGCGATTGCTGCTGTTCGGGATGGCGAGCGGAGCTGCCATCCTCCTCGCATTGTCGCCCTGGCTGCTCGCCTATCGTGCCTTCGGCAGTCTGTTACCGGTGAACGACGCCACCTTTGCCCGCAATGCCTTCCAGACCATTGGCTACTTCCGTCTAAGCCTCGATGCATGGTGGTCGCGGTTCTCGCCGGTGCCGATTGATGCGCGTTCCCTGCTCGAAGGCATCCGCGACGTCTCGACGCCCTATCTCGACGCGCAGGTCTCGATCCCGTTGCTGCTGCTGGTTCTGGTGCGCCTGTTCGCGTTGCGGCTGGACTATTCGCGGCTACGCGCGGTGCAATGGGTACTGGGAATTTCCGCCCTGATCTTCACTGCCTACTTCGCGGCGCTGTCGGTGCGGCCGTCGATCTCGGAGGCATTCGGCGGATTCTTCAATATTCTGCAGTTCGCCTATCGCCTCACGGCCTATATCAACCTGACGCTGCTCGTCGCATTCGTTGCGTTGACCGGCATCGCGGTACGCAAGGGCCAGCCCGGCGGCGTCCGCTCCGAATGGCTGGCCTTCTGCCTGGCGTTGGGAATGGCGGGTCTCGCTACCAAGCTCTATCATGGCAATGCTATCGCGCAGCCATCTGGGGCCGCATCTGTGAACAAGATTGCCGCCGACATCCGGCTGCCGACCTATTATAAGGAATTTTCGGTGTGGGCTCCGGGAATGGAAGCGGCGGGACAGAACGCCAGCACCCTCCCGCCGACCTACTATGGTCATCCCAACTATTCGATCTTCGCGCCCTACCGCGTCGCGCCGGACAATGCGCCGCAGACCTACGCCGCGATGCAGCCCGAAGCGGGCGCACGCTTTGGCGAGGTTGCCTCGTTCGAAGTCGACCTGCCTAGCCCCACCCTTGTCATTACCAATGTGCAGCCGCTCCCATGGAGCAGGCTTGTGCTGGATGGCGTGTTGCAGCCCAACGAAGCGTTGCTGGTGGTCCCGCCCAAAACCACACTCGATCCGTATCGCCGCTTCGACGGACTTGCGCTCCAGGTTGAGGGCGGGCACCACGTCATCGAATACCGCTTCCTGCCGGACCGCATCTGGGTCATCTCGATCGTCTTGTCTTGGATTACGTTGATCGTCTGGCTCGCAGCGATCATCTTCGCTGCCGTTCCCGTGCGAAATCGGCAGCGTAAGAGCGAACGTTACGTCGAGAAACTTGCCAGCTGAGTCGTTGACAAGACCCAATGCAACCTTCTCAGCTTTACGCGGTAGTCCGATGCGCATAGATTGCAGCGCTTGTCGGCAGTGGGGTAAATCGTGGCCAGCTCTTTCAACTCCAACCGGTTCGGGATTTTGGCCGCGATACTATTAATTCCATCGGTGGCTGCTTCCACTTGGAAGTACTGGCCTCCGAGGCACGAAAGCTATACCAACCCGACTACCCTGTCGTACTTCATCCAGAAGCGCCTGCCATGGCTATACCGACCTCCGGCGGACATTTTCGCGGGACGATATGGCCAGGGTGCGATGACAGCGATTCTCGGGCCGGATTGTCGCAGGTTCGTCTTCGGTGATACTGGCCTGTTCAGCCAGATGAGTCCGCCAACTTTCCGAGTTCATTCCTGCAGCAAGCCAATTGATCTTCAGAAATTCATGGCCTTCCTGAAATCGGGTCATTTTGTCAGTACGGCCGCATGGACTTATGCCGAACTGAAACCTGAAGAACTGTCGGCAATGCTCGTTGAGCCGAAGCAGACCGTTGATGAGAAGTCGGCCAGATGAACCTGCTTCGATACTCATTGGTCCTGTTGACACCCGTTATCATTCTGATGATTTCGCTGCTTGCCCACCACGAACGAACCGGCGACGGCTCTGAATACATTGCCATGTACTATGCGTGGCTCGATACGGGGCGGCCCTGGCTGTCGACCACGTCGGGCGCCTCCTACGAAGCCACCCGTCTTTCCAATACAATCCTGGGCATGGTGCCTTACGAACTTATCTTGCAGGTATTCCAGCCGCTGCGCCTTGGCGACGGTCTCGACACCACTCATTTCTGGTTCTTCAGCGCCATCGCCGCTGCCATTGGCTCCGTCGCAAAGAAGGTTGGCGGCTTCACAGACCCATCCTACGCCTTTGCCATTGAACATGCGGTTCTTGCGCTGCTCGCGGGCATTGCGGCACTTCGGCTGTTTGGTATAGCCGGCGTTCTAGCGGTGGCCTTCCTGCTGCTTGGTTCGCCCATGCTGTGGTTCACCGACAAGATCCATACAGAGTTCTTTACGGTCTCATTATGCCTCATTGCCGTTCTTGGTTTATTGGGCGGCAAGCTGTCCTGGGCGACACTGGCGTTTGCCGCGGCCTCCACCCAGAATCCGAGTTTCGCGATCGTCGCGGCGGCAACCGGCGTGACCTGGCTTTTTGCCCGTGAGCGTCCGACGCGCGTCGATATCGCTTTCGTCGTCGCCGCCGCTGTTCTGACCTGCCTTCATCCGCTGTATTATTTCTTCAGGTTTGGTGGACTTACGCCGCAACTGATCTTCGCCGGCGCCCGCTTCGCCTGGGAACCTGTGCTCTCAAGCTACATCTGGTTCATTGATCCGGATCTCGGACTATTCCCGAACTGGCCCGGGGGAATCGCCATAATCGTGCTCGCCGCTATCGCCATATCGCATGGTGCGCGGCTGCCGGTATCAATGAAAGCATACGCTCTGCTTGGTTTCCTCTTGGTCATCAACCTGCTTGCACATTCGGCGACCGTGATGATGAATTCTGGCGGCTCGTTGGACGTCGCCCGATACGCGACATGGTACATCCCGTTTTTCGCGCCGCTGCTGATCATTGTGCTACAATACGCAGCTCCCACAGACCCCTTGAAGAACGGCGATCTGCGAATGACCCCGCTATCTGCCTTTCGCCGCAAGCCGCTGCCGGAAAACTGACAGGCTGAGATATTTCGTAGTTTGTTGAGCTAGGTGAGCCCGCACTCAAAGCTGCCTGTTAAGAACAGGCGCCGAGGATGAAGTGCATGAAACTTAGATCAGGCACCGCGAAAGCAAGCCGCAATTCCCATATTGATGGATTGAGAGGTCTATCGATCTTCGTCGTCATTTTCCTGCATTTCTGCTACATTTTTTCACCGGCCGCCTTTGCATTTCTACCCGGATGGGCCGTAGCATTGATCGCAACAAACGGATATTATGGTGTCACGGTCTTTTTCGTCATCTCCGGATTCCTGATTACCTCACACGCAATCCAGCATTATGGTTCCCTCGCTACGATCAGGCCGCACGAATTCTACCTCGCGAGATTTGCACGAATTGCGCCGCTTTCGGCAGCCAGTGTACTAGTACTGACAGCAATGCATCTGGCTGGTATTGCCGCTTTTGTTGCACCAGAAAATTCGAGTATATGGACAGCACTCTGGACGGCGCTGACGTTTCAGTTCAACTGGTATTATGTCGCTGGCGCTGGCATCGGAATGGTTGCTTGGTCGCCGCTGTGGTCGTTGTCTGTTGAAGAAGTATTTTACGTTCTCTTTCCCGTTGTGGGCCTGGCTCTTCGTAAGCCAGCATACATCGCGGTTGCACTGGCGATTCTGATCGTTCAGGCGCCGTTTGCTCGAATAGGATGGGTCGCACTTTACCTTTGGTCCGGCTGCGCCGACGCGATTGCTATGGGCTGTCTGGCAGCGCTGCTGGCAGATTATCTTGGAAAGACGACATGGCCATTTTGGGCAGGAGCGGTCCTGCGATGGACCGGCCTTGGATTGATCATTTGGCGGCATTTCGCCTATTTGCTTACGGCCGACTTCATTCTCGGACCAAGCATCATCGCATTCGGTGCCGCACTTTTCCTGGTCGGCGCAGCCAAGAGTCCCCAACGAAGGTTTCGACTCTCGGTTCCGCTTGAATTCATCGGTCGACGCAGCTACGAAATCTACTTGATACACATGTTTATACTGCTTCTGATGAAGGCGTGGTTCGGAACGGACTTACCCGATATCTGCCTCGTTATCTTCCTATTCGTAGCCGCCGGACTTGGTGAGCTTATCGGACGGCAATTTACCGACCCGATGAATAAGTGGATCCGGTCGATAGGTCGAACGCCGAAACCGGCAGTCGCTCAACTGAAGGCCGTCCCGTCCGCCGTATGATGGACCGGATAGCCGTTCCTTTTGTCGTTAGGGCGCCTTCCAGCCTCCTTACATCCTGAAGTTAAACTGGATGCCCTGCTGGATATAGCCCACGCCACCATCGCCGTAGAACCCAGCGGTTCCCACGCCCCCCTTCTCCACCGCCTGAAAATAATTGAACCCCGCCACGGTGGCTGAAATTTCGCCCGGGACGGTGGAGATCACCGCAGCGTCGGCGCCGGAGGACAGATAGCCGGCGCAGCCGGTGAAGGCGCCGGTGGCGTTCAGGCCGAAACCGACGGCAGCCGCCGCGCCGCCGCCGGCCTTGCTCATGCTGGCCGGCTGGATGATGCGCGCGCTCGCCGCGTCTTCCGCCAGTCCCGCCACGAAGCTGACGCGGTTGCCGGTGCTGGCGTTGAGCGGCGCCGGGCCGGCGGCCGGGGTCCAGGTGTCGGTGGAATCGCCGACCATGGTGGCCACCGCGACGCGGTTGTACATGTTCCAGACGCCGAGCCAGGCCGCGGCGCCGCCGGCGGCGATGCCGCCCAGGATCCAGTCGAGCTGCGCCGAAGCATTGCTGCGGGTGGTGCCGACATAGGTGCCGCGCGACGCCGCCGGGCCGTTGGCGATGGCCACGGCGTTGACCAGGATGCCGCTGACCATGGCCAGCGCGCTGCCGGCGGACCGCGCGGTGTCGCTCGTCCAGTCCGGCCCGTGCGACAGCCGGATCATGCCGGCGTCGTTCCAGACGAACCAGTCGTTGACCTTGCCGGCGCCGATCGCCGCC
>DATCUS010000141.1:0-1634 GCA_036561845.1 Tardiphaga sp.
CCGCCTCGTCGTCGCCGCGGCCGGACACGCCGATGATGGCGATCTGGCCGAACGGCGCCTGCAGCGCGCGGATCCGCCGGATCGCCTCGATGCCGTTGATGCCCGGCAGTACCATGTCCATCAGCACCGCATCGAAACCGCCCTGCGCCACGCGCGCGGCGGCGGCCTCGCCGCGGCCGATGAATTCGGCCTGGTGACCAAGCTCGGTGAGGATGGCGTTCAGCACCACGCGGCCGAACGGATTGTCCTCGACGCTGAGCACGCGCAGCGACTCGTGGGGGACCGCCGAAGCATCGTCGTCGAGCCCCGACACGGTGGCGACCGGCCCCTTCGCCCGTGCCAGCGTCACCGTCAGCGTGAAGACCGTGCCGCCGCCGCGGCGCTGCGCCACCACGATGTCGCCGCCCATGGCGCGCGCCAGCTGCTTCACCGACGACAGGCCGAGGCCGGCGCCGCCGAAGCGCGAGGCGATGGTGACGTTGGCCTGCGAGAACGGCCGGAACAGCCGCTTGATCTCGGCCAGCGACAGCCCGATGCCGCTGTCGGAAATCCGGAACGCGATGCCGACGGTGCCGCGACCGGCGCGCAGCGCCGTCACCTTCATCTCGACGTTGCCCCGGTCGGTGAACTTCACCGCATTGTCGATCAGATTTTCCAGTGCCGCGCGCAGCCGGACCGGATCGCCGATCACGAACACCGGCAATGTCCTGGAAATATCGACGCGGGATTGCAGGCCCTTGGCGGCCGCCCGGCCCGCCAGCGAATCGCCGGCATTGCGGGCCAGCGCCCGCAGATCGAAGAAATCCTGCCGCACTTCGAGTTTTGAATTTCCGCTGCGCGCCGCATCGACGAACAGGGTCGCCAGGCCCGCAAGATGTTCGGCGCCGGCCTTGATGGTGTCGACCCAGCGCCGCTCGCGCTCGTCGAGGTCGGAAGTCGCGAGCAGATCGCTGACGGCAAGGATGCCGGTGAGCGGCGTGCGGACCTCATGGGCAAAGGCGGCCAGCGCCGCTTCCACCATGCCGGCGTTCAGCTGCGCCACGCTGCGCCGGGCGCGCGGTTTCACCGCAGCCGTTTTTGCAACGCGCTTTTTCGCCTTTAACTGGGTGCGCGGCCGCCGTGTGAGCGGCGTGCGCGGTATCAGCGCCATGTGTTCCCAACCCCGGCCCGCTGCACCATGCCACGACTAAGCTTGGCGAGTCACGCAAGGGGGGCCTTCGGCCTTGTGGACGGCTTGCGGCAAAGCTGTGGCAATCAAGGCAGACCCACCAGACGTCGGATCCCGGCGGGCGTGGCGCCCTCGGCGCGCAGCTGTCGCAGGCTGGTCGCATCGGTGGACTTCGACAGCTTGGCGCCGGCGGTATCGCGAAGCAGTTGGTGGTGCCGATAGAGCGGCTGCGGCAGGCCGAGCAGCTGCTGCAGCAGCCGGTGTACGCTGGTGGACCAGAACAGGTCCCGGCCGCGGACCACATCGGTCACGCCCTGCAGCGCATCGTCGATCACCACCGACAGGTGGTAGCTGGTCGGCGTCTCCTTGCGGGCGAGGATGACATCGCCCCAGACCTCCGGTCGCGCCGTCACCGCCCCGGTCTGGCCATCGGGGCCGTGGCCGCGCTCGGTCCAGCCGAGTTCGC
>DATCUS010000142.1:0-16588 GCA_036561845.1 Tardiphaga sp.
GTCGCCACCGCTGGCGCCCGCCCGCGCCGCGCCGCCGCCTGCCGTGGACGGCCGGCGATCCGACACCTATTATCAGGTCAAGGCAACCATCTTCGGCGCGCTGATCGAGGCCATCGACCTCGCGCAGCTCGCAAAACTCGACGGTGAATCCGCGCGCGAGGAAATCCGCGACATCGTCAACGAGATCATCGCGATCAAGAATATCGTGATGTCGATTTCCGAGCAGGAGGAACTGCTCGACGACATCTGCAACGACGTGCTCGGCTATGGTCCGCTGGAGCCGCTGCTGTCGCGCGATGACATCTCGGACATCATGGTCAACGGCGCCGGCACGGTGTTCATCGAAGTCGCCGGCCGCATCCAGAAGACCGGCATCCGGTTTCGCGACAACCAGCAATTGCTGAACATCTGCCAGCGCATCGTCAGCCAGGTCGGCCGCCGCGTCGACGAGTCCTCGCCGATCTGCGACGCCCGCCTCGCCGACGGCAGCCGCGTCAATGCGATCGTGCCGCCCCTGGCGATCGACGGTCCCGCGCTCACCATCCGCAAGTTCAAGAAGGACAAGCTGACCCTCGACCAGCTTGTCAAGTTCGGCGCGATCTCCCCGGAGGGCGCCGAGATCCTGCAGATCATCGGCCGCTGCCGCGCCAACGTGCTGATCTCCGGCGGTACCGGTTCCGGCAAGACAACGCTGCTGAACTGCCTGACGCAATATATCGACGACGACGAGCGTATCATCACCTGCGAGGACGCCGCCGAACTGCAGCTCCAGCAGCCGCACGTCGTGCGCCTCGAAACGAGGCCGCCGAATATCGAAGGCGAGGGCCAGGTCACCATGCGTGAACTGGTGAGGAACTGCCTGCGCATGCGGCCGGAACGCATCATCGTCGGCGAAGTCCGTGGACCCGAAGCGTTTGACCTGCTGCAGGCCATGAACACCGGCCATGACGGCTCGATGGGAACGCTGCACGCCAACAATCCGCGCGAAGCGCTGTCGCGCTGCGAATCGATGATCACCATGGGCGGCTTCTCGCTGCCGTCGCGCACCATCCGCGAGATGATCTGCGCCTCGATCGACGTCGTGGTGCAGGCTGCGCGCCTGCGCGACGGCTCACGCCGCATTACCCACATCACCGAAGTGATGGGGATGGAAGGCGACACCATCATCACCCAGGACCTGTTCCTCTATGACATGGTCGGCGAGGACGCCAACGGCAACATCATCGGCCGCCACCGCTCCACCGGCATCGGCCGGCCGCGGTTCTGGGATCGGGCGCGCTATTACGGCGAGGAGAAGCGGCTGGCGGCGGCGCTGGACGCGGCCGAAGTCATCGTGATCGATTAAGGAGCGACCATGAATATACAGGCGCTCGCACTGGCCTTTCTCGCCTTCACCGCGGTCGGCGGAATCGCGTGGGTGTTCGTCTATCCGATGCTGTCCGGCGAGAAGAAAGCCGAGCATCGGCGGGCCTCGGTGGCGCGGTCAGCCCCGGTCGTGCGCCAGGTCGACAAGGCGCAGCGCTCGCGCCGCGAGCAGGTCGAGGGTTCGCTGAAGGAAGTCGAGGCGCGCCGCCTGAAGGAAAAGAACGTGGCGCTGCCGATCCGCATCGCGCAGGCCGGCCTGGACTGGACGGCGCAGAAATTCCTGGTCGTTTCCGGCATTCTGGGCGCGGTCGCTTTCGGCATCCCGATGCTTCTGGCGCTCAATCCCGGGCTGACCTCCCCGGGCTATCTTCGCGAGACAGCCATCGATGGACCGGCCGCGCCGCGGGCGCTGGATCTCGGCTACGGCAAATCCATCGTGATCGAACTCCCGCGCGAAATCAGGAACGTACAGGTCGACTCGCCGCAGGTCGTGAAAGTGCTCCGCCGTACGGAACAGAGCGTTTTTGTAACCGGCGTGACCACGGGCAATGCCAGCATTGCCCTGTTTGACGACAAGGGATCGCAGATGGTGGCGTACAGTGTCGCCGTCACCCGCGACCTGTTCAGCAGCCTGGTCGCCGCGCTCGGCCTCGGCTTTGCCGCCGGCTTCGGCCTGCCGCGCTGGATGCTGAACTTTCTCAAGAAACGCCGCGAGAAGAACTTCCTCAAGGCGCTGCCTGACGCCGTCGACGTGATCGTGCGCGGCATCAAGGCCGGCCTGCCGCTGTTCGATTCCATCAAGGTGGTAGCGGCCGATGCGCCGGAGCCGCTCAGAAGCGAGTTCTACGCCATCATCGAGACCCAGGCCATCGGCATGCCGCTCGGCGAAGCCTGCGCCCGCATGTACGAGCGGATGCCGGTGCCGGAAGCCAACTTCTTCGGCATCGTCGTCGCCATCCAGCAGAAGTCCGGCGGCAACCTTTCGGAGGCGCTCGGCAATCTGTCGAAAGTGCTGCGCGACCGCAAGAAGATGGCGGAAAAGATCCAGGCGATGTCGATGGAGGCCAAAGCGTCGGCGGCCATCATCGGCTCGCTGCCGCCGATCGTCATGCTGCTGGTCTATTTGAGCACGCCCGACTACATCTCGCTGCTGTGGACCCATCCGACCGGCCGGCTGATGCTGGCCGCCAGCGCGGTGTGGATGTCGTGCGGGATTTTCGTGATGAAGAAAATGATCAACTTCGACTTCTGACGGTGCCGCATGATTGAGTTCCTGGTCGCGAAGCTTCACGACGTCCGTTTTATGACGATGCTGATGGCCGCCATCGCCGCGAGCGCGACGGCCTGGAGCCTGATCACGCCGCTGCTGGTCGGCGACGGTCTCGCCAAGCGCATGAAGGCAGTGGCCTCCGAGCGCGAACGCATCCGCGCGCGCGAGCGCGACCGGCTCACGAAGAACGAGCGGGTGTCGCTGCGGCAATCGCCGAAGCAGCTGGTGTCGCGGGTCGTCACCGACTTCAACCTCGGCAAATGGCTGGCCCAGGAAGCCGCCCTCGACAAGCTGGTGATGGCCGGCTATCGCGGCCAGGCGCCCTACGTCACGTTCCTGTTCTTTCGCGCGGTCATGCCTATCGCGATGCTGGTCCTGGCGGTGCTCTATGTGTTCGTGATCTCGCATATGGAGCAGTCGCTGCCGATCAAGATCGGCATGTGCATCGCCGCGGCGTGGTTCGGCATGCAGGCGCCGATGATCTTCCTCAAGAACGCCATCTCCAAGCGCCAGCTGTCGATCCGGCGGGCGTTTCCGGATGCGCTGGATCTGCTGTTGATCTGCGTCGAATCCGGCATGTCGATCGAGACCGCGTTTCGCAAGGTCAGCGTCGAGATCGGCTCGCAGTCGATCGCGCTGGCCGAAGAGTTCACCCTCACCACCGCCGAGCTGTCATACCTGCCGGATCGCAAGGTGGCCTATGAAAACCTGGCAAAACGCACCGGCCTCGAAGGCGTCAAGTCGGTCTGCCTGGCGCTGATGCAGTCGGAGCGCTACGGCACGCCGCTCGGCCAGAGCCTGCGCGTGATGGCCCAGGAAAACCGCGACATGCGCATGAACGAGGCCGAGAAGAAGGCCGCGGCATTGCCGCCGAAACTGACCGTGCCGATGATCCTGTTCTTCCTGCCGGTGCTGTTCGTGGTCATTCTCGGACCGACCGGCATCAAGATCTCCGCGATGCAGTGAGACCCTCCCTCTTCCTTCTCCCCTTGTGGGAGAAGGTGGCCGCGCGAAGCGCGGTCGGATGAGGGGTAATACCAGGCTCGGAGTTTGCGGCTACCCCTCACCCGTCTCGAACACGCTGCGCGTGTTCGATCCACCCTCTCCCACCTAGCGAAGCTCCGCTTCGCGCAGGGGGAGAGGGGAAGAAAGGCGCCTGCTCCTCAGTTATCAAGTGTCAAGAATCAAGACCGCCCGCGCGCGTCGTCACGGCCGGCGGCGCCGACCTTCGGGCCGCCCTTGCTGCTGAGGAGCTGCTTGAGATAGGCGACATTGGCCGCGGCTTCGTCAGCCGGCAGGTCGGCCCTGACGATGCTCTCGGCCTCGCTGAAGCGGCCCTGCAGCCCGACCACCAGCCCGAGATTTTGCCGCACGCGCGGATCGACATTGCCGCCGCCATAGGCGCGGCGCAGCGTCGACTCGGCCTGGGACAGATCCTTCGACAGCATGTAGGACAGTCCGAGATTGGACAGGATCGACGGCTCCTCCGGCCGGATCTTCAGCGCGCTGTCGTAATAGTGGCGGGCCTCCTCATGGCGGCCCATCTGGTCGAGCACGGCGCCCTGGACCGAGAGGATCCGCCAATCGGGATTGGCGGGCGTGTGCGCGGCGGCCAGCACATCGAAGGCGCGCTGGAAATTGCCGTTGTCGGCGAGCGCCCGGCCATAACCGGCGAGCAGCAGCTTGTTGCCGGGATTGGCGATGGTGGCCTGTTCGAACACCGCGACCGCCTGTGAGCGCTGTCCGGCGCTGCGCAGCGCCTGGCCGTAGCGCAGCGCCGCTTCGACGTCCTTGGGATTGCTGCGGTAGCGCTCGCCATAGGCATCGACGGCCACGTGGGGATCGGCATCAGGCCGCGCTTCGGCCCTGGCGCCGAGCGAGCCGGTGACGTCGGACATGCCCGCGGTCTGGCAACCGGCCAGTCCCACGGCGACCACCGCGATCGCGGCGGCGGAGGCGAGATGCCGGGCAAGGCTGGAGTGCTGACGCATGAACGTGACTCGTGCTGCGCGCTGGAAGGACGCGGGAGGCCTTCAGCAATAGAGTGTTAACCCTAATGGCTGGTTAACCGGGGCCGGCCAAGCGCGACCGCCTCGCCCTCCCGGCGCCGGTAACATCCTGAAAAAGCGTGCGATCTCGCCGCCGGCCTCTCACATTTCCGGCCGTCTTGGGGTAGACCTGTACGGCGTCCCCGCTGCTGCCTTCCGCGAGACCCCGCATATGCATTCTGCTTTCGAAGCCGCATCACTCACACCGGCCATTCCCGTCACCTTCGCCACCAAGACAAGTTGGCCGGCAATCTCGGCCGCGCTGCCCGGCCCGGCGCAGCAGTTTGCCAAAGCCAGCGACTACACCGCCAAGCCCGGCGCCTGCCTGATCCTGCCGGGGCCGGACGGCGCCATTGCCCAGGTGGTGTTCGGCCTCGAGGAAGACGGCAGCAGGACCCGCGACCTGTTTCGCCCCGGCCAGTTGCCCGGCCTGCTGCCGCCTGGCCTCTACCGCTTCGCCAACGCGCCGCACGACATGCGGCTGGCGGTGCTCGCCTTCGCGCTCGGCAGCTATCGCTTCGGTCGCTACCGCAAGAACGAAGCACCGAAGGTCAAATTGGTGCCGCCCGACGGCATCGACATCGCCGACATCAGCCGCATGGCGGAAGCCGCAGCGCTGGCGCGCGACCTGATCAACACGCCGTCCAACGACATGGGGCCGGAACAACTGGCCGGCGCCGCGCAGGCGCTGGCGCAGCGCTTCGACGCGAGCTTCGGCTGCATCACCGGCGACGAGCTGGTGGCGCAGAATTTTCCGCTGATCCACGCCGTCGGCATGGCCTCGACGCGGGCGCCGCGGCTGATCGATTTTTCCTGGGGTGATCCCGCACATCCGAAAGTCACGCTGGTCGGCAAGGGCGTCTGCTTTGACACCGGTGGCCTCGACCTCAAGCCGTCCTCCGGCATGCTGATCATGAAGAAGGACATGGGCGGCGCCGCCAATGTGCTGGCGCTGGCGCTGATGGTGATGGATGCCGGGCTCAAGGTGCGGCTGCGCGTGCTGATCCCCGCCGTGGAGAATGCGGTCGCCGGCAACGCCTTCCGCCCGCTCGACATCTTCAGATCGCGCAAGGGACCCACGGTGGAAATCGGCAACACCGACGCCGAGGGGCGGCTGGTGCTGGCCGACGCACTGGCGCTGGCCGACGAGGAGAAGCCCGACCTGCTGGTCGACATGGGCACCCTGACCGGCGCGGCACGCGTGGCGCTGGGCCCTGACCTGCCGCCCTACTATACCAACGACGAAACGCTGGCGCTCGACATCGCGCGGCTTGCCAGGCAGGAGAACGATCCGCTGTGGCGGCTGCCGCTGTGGGCGCCCTATGATTCGTGGCTGGACTCCAAGACCGCCGACATCAACAACGCGCCGTCCGGCGGCTTCGCCGGCTCGATCACCTGCGCGCTGTTCCTGCAGCGCTTCGTCGAGCCGTCGACCAACTGGCTGCATGTCGACATCTACGGCTGGACGCCGTCGGCGAAGCCCGCGCGGCCGGAAGGCGGCGAGTGCCAGGCGGCGCGGGCGATCTACGCCCTGCTGAGCGAACGCTATGCATGATTTCGGCAACGACCCCCGGCTGACGCCGGCGCGGCCCGACCTCGCCGCCAGATATCTCCAAGGCAAGGTCGAAGCCGCGCGCTTCGTTGATGGAGAAGAGTTCGAAGTGATGGACGGCGTGGCACCCATGCGCCGCGAACCATTTTCCGGCGCCATGCTCGACACCCAGGCGCTGAAGGGTGAGCGCGTCACCCTCTATGACCGCAACAGCGAAGGCTGGGCCTGGGGCCAGTTGCAGAGCGACGGCTATGTCGGCTGGCTGCCGGACCTCGCGCTCTACCGGCCAGGGCCGCCGCCGACCCACAAGGTGACGGCGTTGCGCACCTTTGCGTTTCCCGGCCCGTCGATCAAATTGCCGCCGGTCGATACGCTGCCGCTCGGCGCGCGCATCGCGGTGGTGCGCTTTCACGACGCCTTCGCCGTGACCAGCGAGGGACACTGCCTGCCGGCGTCCCACGTCGGCGCCATCGAGGCATTCGAGCGCGACTTCGTTGCCGTGGCCGAGCGCTTCGTCGGCACGCCCTATCTGTGGGGCGGCAAGAGCAGCCTCGGCGTCGACTGCTCGGGGCTCGTGCAGGTGGCGCTGACCGCGTCCGGCACCGGCTGCCCGCGCGACAGCGACATGCAGGAAGCCTCGCTCGGTCGCGCGCTGTCTGCGAGCGAGGCGGACCATCTGCAGCGCGGCGACCTGATGTTCTGGAAAGGCCACGTGGCGATCGTGCGCGACGCCACCACCCTCGTTCATGCCAACGCGCATGCCATGGCGACCGCGATCGAGAACACCCAAGACGCCATCGCGCGGATCGCGGCGGCCGGCAGCGAAGTGACGAGCATCAAGCGGCTGGATTAGGCATTGCCTTGTCATAGTAGTCGTGCAGCCGGTCGCGGTGCAGCGCCAGCCATTGCAGCGCGCTGACGAATAATCCATTGGCGACCGCGCCGTGCTCCAGCGCGGCGATGGCATCGTCGATCGAGACCACAAAGGGACGGGTGTCCTCGGTCTCCGAGCCGAGGCCGCCGCGCGTCAGCGCTTGCGACGCATCGACGAAGCCGAGGAAGAAGGTGACGTATTCGTCGGTAAAGCCTGGCGTCGGCAGCACGCTGTAGAGTTCGACCAGCCGCTGCGGCGTCACGCCGATTTCCTCGAAACATTCGCGCGACGCCGCGGCCAGCGCGCTCTCGCCGCCATCGACGCGGCCGGCGACGATCTCCACCATGTCGCCGCGACCGGTCGCCAGATGCGCCGGCAGACGGAACTGGCGCAGCAGCACGATCTGCCCGCGCGCCAGATCGACCGGCAGCACCGCCGCGACACGGGACGCGCGCAGCACGTCGCGGTTCTGATGCAGCGTTGCCTCGCCGTCGCGCGGCAGCGTGACGTCATAGCGCTCATAGGTCATGAAGCCGCGGCCGACCACTGACGGCGCTGACAGCGAGACATCAGCCACGCGATCGGCGATCATACCATCCTTATCGTCGCGACCGTTCATTCGGCGGTCGCGCCGCCCGGAGCAGCCTCGAGCCGGAACGCGGCAGCGAACAGCGCGCGCGTGTAATCGGTCTTCGGGTTCTTGAACAATTCCGAGGCAGGACCTTCCTCAACCACCTTGCCATGACGCATCACGATCAGATGGCTGGCAAGGGAGGCCACCACGCGAAGATCGTGCGAGATGAACATGTAGGTGAGATCGCGCTTGCGCTGCAGCTCGCGCAGGAGATCGACCATCTGCGCCTGGAACAGCATGTCGAGCGCGCTGGTCGGCTCGTCCAGCACCACGAAGCTCGGCTCCAGCACCGCGGCGCGGGCGATCGAGATGCGCTGGCGCTGGCCGCCGGAGAATTCGTGCGGATAGCGAAACCGCGTCGCCGGATCGAGCCCGACATCCTCCAGCGCGCGGATCACCCGCGCCTCGCGCGCGTCGTCGCTCAAAGCGCTCTGGTGAACGGTGAGCCCCTCGGCAACGATGTCGCCCACCGACATGCGCGGGCTGAGCGCGCCGAACGGATCCTGGAACACGATCTGCATGTCCCTGCGGATCGGCCTGAGCTCCTTGAACTGCAGGCCCTGGATATTCTTGCTGAGAAACACGATCGGCCCGTCGGACGAGATCAGCCGCAGCAGCGCCAGGCCGAGCGTGGTCTTGCCGGAGCCGGACTCGCCCACAACGCCCAGCGTCTCGCCCTTGCGCACCGAAATGCTGACGCCGTCCACCGCCTTGATATGCCCGACCGTCTTGCGCAGCAGCCCGCGCTTGATCGGAAACCAGACCTTGAGATCATCCGTCGACATCACCACCGGCTGGTCCGGCCGCGGGGGCGCCGGATCCGGCTTCGGCTCGGCGGCCAGCAGCGCGCGCGTATAGGGATGTTTTGGCGCAGTGAAGACTTCCTCGACCGGCCCCTGCTCGACGATCTTGCCGCTCTTCATCACGCAGACCACATCGGCAATGCGCCGGACGATGCCGAGATCGTGGGTGATGAACAGCAGGCTCATGCCAAGCCGGGCACGGATATCGGCGAGCAGCGCCAGGATCTGCGCCTGCACGGTGACGTCGAGCGCCGTGGTCGGCTCGTCGGCGATCAACAGGTCCGGCTCGTTGGCCAGCGCCATGGCGATCATGACGCGCTGGCGCTGCCCGCCGGACAGCTGATGCGGGTAGGAGGCGAGCCGGGTCTCCGGCTCGGGAATGCCGACCTGGGTCAGCAGTTCGAGGATACGCGCCCGGGCCTTGGCGCCGCGCAGACCGCTGTGCAATTGCAGGATCTCGCCGATCTGCGCCTCGATGGTGTGCAGCGGATTGAGCGAGGTCATCGGCTCCTGGAAGATGATCGAGATGTCGTTGCCGCGGATGCCGCGGATCTCGTTCTCCGGCAGATCGAGCAGTTCGCGGCCCTTGAAGCGGATCTGGCCGGACGGGTGGGACGCGGTCGGATATGGCAGCAGCTTGAGGATCGACAGTGCGCTGACCGACTTGCCGGAGCCGGACTCGCCGACCAGCGCCACGCATTCGCCGCGCCGGATCTGGAACGAGACATGATCGACAGCGACCGACGTGCCGCTCGGCTGGTGAAACGCCACCGAGAGATCGCGGACATCGAGCAAGGGCTGGTTGATGGCGTCCATGCTGCGGTCCTATCTGAAGGTCTTGCGCGGGTCGAATGCATCGCGCACCGCTTCGCCGATAAAGATCAGTAGCGACAGCATGATCGCCACGGCGAAGAAGCCGGTGAAGCCGAGCCATGGCGCCTGCACGTTGGCCTTGCCCTGCGACAGCAATTCGCCGAGCGACGGCGAGCCCGGCGGCAGCCCGAAGCCGAGGAAATCCAGCGCGGTCAGCGTCATCACCGACGACGACACGATGAACGGCAGGAACGTCATGGTCGCCACCATGGCATTGGGCAACAGATGCCGCACCATGATCCTGGCGTTGGAAACGCCGAGCGCGCGCGCCGCCGTGATGTATTCGAAATTTCGCCCGCGCAGGAATTCGGCGCGCACGAGGCCCACCAGCGACACCCACGAGAACAGCAGGAGGATGCCGAGCAGCACGAAGAAGCCGGGCACCAGCACCGAGGACAGGATCAGCAGCAGATACAGCGACGGGATCGCGCTCCACACCTCGATGAAACGCTGGAACAGCAGGTCGACCCAGCCGCCGAAATAGCCCTGTACGCCGCCGGCGGCGATGCCGACGACGGACGATACGATGGTCAGTGCCAGGCCGAACAGCACCGAGATGCGGAAGCCGTAAATCAGCCGCGCCACCACGTCGCGGCCCTGGTCGTCGGTGCCGAGCCAGTTGTATTCAAGGTCGCGGCAGCTCTTCAGCCCCTTCTTCTCAACCACCGGTCTGCATTCGGCTTCGGTCAGCATCCAGGTCGGCTTCGACGGCGCCGGAGTCGGCAGGTCGAGATTATGGGTGTCGTAGGAATAGCGGATCAAGGGCCAGACGATGGTGCCGTTCTTCTCCGCAATCAGCTTCTGCAGATAGGGATCGCGATAGTCCGCCGCAGTCTCGAAGTCGCCGCCGAAGGTGGTCTCGGAATAGCTGACGAAGGCCGGGAAATACATCTTGCCGTCGAACTTGATGAAGAACGGCCGGTCGTTGGCGATCACCTCGGCGAACAGCGAGACGAAGAACAGGAACAGGAAGATCCACAGCGACCAGTAGCCGCGACGGTTCGATTTGAAATTCAGCCAGCGCCGCTGGTTGAGCGGCGAGATCCGGAACGGGTGGCGCGACGGCGGCACCGCTTCGCCGAGCGGCGCGGCGGTCGAGGTCTCGACGGGCGGGGGCACGATGACGGTCATCAGACGTTCCGCGCCTCGAAATCGATCCGCGGATCGATCCACATGTAAGCGAGGTCGGAGATCAGGTTGACCACCAGACCGACCAGCGAAAAGATGAACAGCGTGCCGAACACCACCGGATAATCGCGGTTCAGCACGCTCTCGAAGCCGAGCAGGCCGAGGCCGTCGAGCGAGAAGATGGTCTCGATCAGCAGCGAGCCGGAGAAGAACGCATGGATGAAGGCGCCGGGGAAGCCGGCGATGACGATCAGCATGGCGTTGCGGAAGATGTGGTTATACAGCACTTGGGTTTCGGTGCAGCCCTTGGCGCGCGCGGTCATCACATATTGCTTGCGGATCTCGTCGAGGAACGAGTTCTTGGTCAGCAGGGTCATGGTGGCGAAGGCGCCCAGCACCATCGAGATCAGCGGCAGCGTGATGTGCCAGAAGTAGTCGACGATCTTCCAGTACCACGGGAACTGGTCCCAGCCGTCCGAAGTCAACCCGCGCAGCGGGAAGATGCTCCAGAACGAGCCGCCGGAAAACAGGATGATCAGGAGGATGGCGAACAGGAAGCCCGGGATCGCGAAGCCGACGATGATCACCGCGGAGGTCCAGGTGTCGAACCTGGAGCCGTCCTTGACCGCTTTGCGGATGCCCAGCGGGATCGAGATCAGGTAGGTCAGCAGCATCATCCAGATGCCCAGCGACATCGACACCGGCAGCTTTTCCTTGATCAGCTGCAGCACGCTGACGTCGCGAAAATAGCTCTTGCCGAAATCGAAGCGCGCGTAATTCCACAGCATCAGCGCGAAGCGTTCCGGTGCCGGCTTGTCGAAGCCGAACTGCTTCTCCAGGCTCTTGACGAAATCCGGATCGAGCCCCTGGGCGCCGCGGTATTTCGAATTGACTACGTCGCCGGACGCGCCGGGCTGGCTGCGCGAACCGAAATCGCCACCCGAGGAGCCGGAGACGCGCGACGACGCGCCAGTATCGGCGCCGGAGAGCTGGGCGATCACCCTCTCCACCGGACCGCCGGGCGCGAACTGCACCACCACGAAGGAGACGAACAGGATGCCCAACAGCGTCGGGAACATCAGCAGGATACGGCGGGCGATATAGGCGCTCATCTATTTGGCCTGCTCGGGCTGGGTCGCGGCGGCGGCGTTGGCCGCCTTGTTGGGATCGGACCACCAGAATTCGATGGCGCCGACGCCGCCGAGATAGCGCGGCGGCGCGGCGGGATGACTGAAGATATCCCAATAGGCCACGGGATGGCTGTTACGATACCATTGCGGCACCCAGTAGCGTCCGGCGCGAAAAACCCGGTCGAACGCCCGGCAGGCAATGGTGAGTTCGGCGCGGTCATCGGCGGCCAGGATTCGCTCGATCAGCGCGTCGATGGCCGGACTCTCGATGCCGGAAAGATTGTACGAGCCTTTGGTCCGTGCCGCCTGCGAGGAAAAGAACGGCCGCATGCTGTCGCCCGGCGTGGCCGACATGCTGTACCGCTCAATCGTCATGTCGAAATCGAAATCCTCGACGCGGGCGCGGTATTGGACAGGGTCGACGATGCGCAGCGACGCCTCAATGCCCAGCGTTCCGAGATTCTTGATGTAGGGCCCGTGGTGCGCCTGCAAGGCCGGTTCGTCGACCAGAAACTCGATCCTGAACGGTTCGCCCTGTGGCGTCATGCGCTTGCGATCCTTCAGCGCGCAGCCCGCCTGTTCCAGCAGCTGGATCGCCTTGCGCAGCAGCGCGCGATCCTGTCCCGATCCATCGGATGTCGGCGGCACGTAGGGTGCGCCGAAGACCTCATCCGGCACCTGGCCGCGAAACGGCTCAAGCAGTTTCAGTTCTTCGGGCGAAGGCGGCCCGCTTGCCATCAGGTCGGAGTTCTGGAACGGCGAATGCGTGCGGGCATAGGCGCCGTACATGATGGTCTTGTTGGTCCACTCGAAATCGAAGGCGTCGGTCAGCGCTTCGCGGATGCGCGGGTCCTTGAATTTGTCGCGGCGGGTGTTGATGAACCAGCCCTGCGCGCCCGATGGCGTCTCGTCCGGCAGGGTCTCGCGGCGAACGCGGCCATCGCGGACGGCAGGAAAGTCGTAGGCCGTGGCCCATAACCGCGCGGTGAACTCTTCGCGGAACAGATAGTTCTTCGCGGAAAATCCCTGCAGCGCGGCCTCGCGATCACGATAGAATTCGTAACGCACCTGATCGAAGTTGTAGGACCCGCGACTGACCGGCAGGTCCGCTCCCCACCAGTCCCTGACACGCTCGAATTCGATCGAGCGACCGATCTCGACGCGACCGACCTTGTAGGGACCGCTGCCGAGCGGCACATCCATGGTCGATTCATCGAACGGTTTGGTCGCGTAATAGGCCCTGGAGAATATCGGCAGGCCCGCAACGAACAACGGCACATCACGGCCGCGCTTCGCGGCGAAGGTCACGACCAGCGTCGCGTCGTCGGTCGCGGTGGCACCCGTCATGTCGCGCAATTGCTGGATGATGAGCGGATGACCCTTGGCTTTCAGCGTGGTCAATGAGAACGCCGCATCATGCGCGGTGAGCCGGCTGCCGTCGTGAAAGCGCGCCTGCGGCCGTAGCGTGAAACGATAGGTCAGCTTGTCGGCAGAAACCTGCACGGCGCTGGCGACGAGTCCGTACATGGCATCCGGTTCGTCGCCGGCACGCACCATCAAGGGCGCGAATGTCAGGCCCATGCCCTGCGCGCCGTCCCCCTTGAGGATGTAGGCGTTCAACGAATTGAAGGTCTGATACGACTGATTGAACGCCCGGACCGACGGAACGGTGGAGAACGTCCCGCCCTTTGGCGCGGACAGGTTCACATACTCGAAGTTCTTGAAGTCGGCGGGATATTTGAGATCGCCGAAAATCGAAAGGCCGTGCGACGACGCCGCGCCGTCGCCCGTCTGCGCCGAAGCGACGCCCGCAAAACGCGCCGATGCCAGCAAGCCTACCCCGAGGCCGAGCACGTCGCGACGGTTGAAGCCCATCATCGGCGTCAAGAGCGTTTGCCCAGCCTGGCGGCCTTGTCGGCGTCGTACCACCACAGCGTCGGCAGGCCGGACACGCCGAACTCCGGCAGCGGCTCGGCGTGGCTGAAGCGATCCCAGCGCGCATAGCGGATGAAGCCATAAGTGAACTGCGGCACCACGTAGAAATTCCACAACAGCACGCGGTCGAGCGCCTTGGTGGCCGCCACCAGCGACGGGCGATCCACGGCATAGATGATCTTCTCGATCAGCGCATCGATCGCCGGGTTCTTGATGCCGACCGTGTTGTTGGAGCCCGGCTGGTCGGCGCTCTGCGAGCCCCAGTAATCGCGCTGCTCGTTGCCCGGCGACAGCGACTGCGCCCACAGGTCGGTGATCATGTCGTAGTCGAACGCGCGAATGCGGTTCTGATACTGCGCGTCATCGACGGTGCGGATCGCGACGGTAACGCCGAGACGTTCCAGCGACGGCTTGTAGAACAGGGCAAGGCGTTCCGACGAGGGATCGCGCACCAGGATCTCGACACTCACCGGCTTGCCGGCGGGGTCGACGAGTTTGCGCTCGCGCACCTCGAAGCCGGCTTCCTTCAGCAACTTCGAGGCCTCGCGCAGATTGCTGCGCACCGCCTCGGGATTGCCGCCCACCGGATTGGCGTAGGGCGTGGTGAACACTTCCGCGGGCACCTTGTCGCGTAGCGTTTCGAGCAGCGCCAGTTCGGCGCCTTCCGGAAGTCCGGATGACGCAAGCTTGGTGCCCTCGAAGTAGCTGTTGATGCGCTTGTACTGTCCGTAGAACAGCTGCTTGTTCATCTCCTCGAAATCGAACGCATAGTTGAAGGCGCGACGCACGCGTGCATCCTTGAAGGTGTCGCGTCGCAGGTTGAGCACGAAGCCCTGCATCCGCCCCGAATTGCGGATCGGAAACTCTTCTTTCACCACGCGCTTCTCCGCGACCGCGGGAAAGTCGTATTGCGTCGCCCACTGCTTGGCGGAATTCTCCGCGATCCAGTCGGCCTGATCGGCCTTGAAGGCTTCCAGCGCCACCGTGTTGTCGCGGAAGAATTCGAAGCGTAGTTCGTCGAGATTGTGCTGACCGATGCGGACCGGCAGCTTCGCGCCCCAGTAGTCCTTGACCCGCTCCATCGTCACCGAGCGGCCGGGCGTGAATTCCTTGATGCGGTAGGGGCCGGAGCCGAGCGGCTTTTCCAGCGTGGTCTGCGAGACGTCGCGCTTGCGGCCTTCGCTGTCGCTGCCCTCCCACCAGTGCTTCGGCAGCACCATCAACTGGCCGACGATCAGCGGCAGTTCGCGATTGCCCGGCGCATCGAAGCTGAACTTGATGTCGCGATCGCCAACCTTCTCGACCTTGCTGACATGACGATAATAGCCGGCGTAGCGCGGGCTGTATTTCTTCAGCACCTCCATGGAGAAGATCACGTCTTCCGGCGTTACCGGCCTGCCGTCGTGCCACCTGGCTTCCTTGCGCAGGCGATACGTCACCCAGGAAAAATCGGCGGGATGCTGCGATGCCTCGGCAAGCAGTCCGTATTCCGTGCTGATCTCGTCCAGCGACTCGGTCGACAGCGTCTCATAGAGATACTGGACCGCGGGCGCGATCGACCCTTTCACGCCGGCCACCACGACGTTGAAATTGTCGAAGGTGCCGATCGAGATCTGGCGCGCCATGCCGCCCTTGGGCGCATCGGGATTGACGTAAGCGTAGCGCGTGAAGTCGGCGGGATATTTGACCTCGCCGAACAGCGACAGTGCGTGCTGCCAGGTCGGCTCGCCGGGCGCGGCCTGCGCCAGCGCCGCATCGAACGGGGCAAGGCCGGAGACGCCACCGAGCGCGGGGGCGAGCGCCGCCAGGGCGCCACTCTGGAGAAGCTGTCGTCGGGATAGGGTCAAGGCGCGAACTTCCTGTGCAAGTCGAAAACGCGATTAGAGACGCCATATGCGGCGAGGATTCGACCGATTATGTCGGTTTTCCCGGAGGATACCACCCCACCAGTTGAGCATGTTGCGGCCAAACGTCCCGCTTAAGCTTTGGTAATGCCGGAAACGAAAACGGCCAGGCAGAGCCTGGCCGTTGGATCGAACAATTGGTAGGACGGAAACCGTTACTTCGCCGCCGTCGGCAGCGGCACCGGGGTATCCGCGAGCGATGCCAGATAGGCGATCACGTCGGCGCGCTCGCTGTCCTTCTGGATGCCGGCAAAGCCCATGGCGGTGCCGGGAACGGTGCCCTTGGGATTGGCGATGAACTTGTTCAGTTCCTCGAATGTCCAGGTGCCGCCCTTGGCCTTCATGGCCGCCGAGAAATTGAAGCCATTCTTGCCCTGGCCCACATGCTCGTTGACGGTGCCGTACAGGTTCGGACCGACGCGGTTCGGGCCGCCCTTCTCGAAGGTGTGGCAGGCCGCGCACTTCTTGGCGGCGGTGGCGCCCTTTTCCACCGAGGCGGTCTGCAGCAGCTTCTCGATCGGCTCGGCGGGGGCGGCAGCCTCCTTGGCGCCGGCGCCGGCCTCTTCCTTCACGGCAATGTCAAAGCCGGGCTTTTCCATCTTCTTCGGCGCGAACACCGCCTGCGCCGTGAAATTGGTCACCAGCAGGATCAGGCACGTGGCCAGCACGGCGCCCATGACTTTATTGAGTTCGAAGGAGTCCATTGTCGATCAGGCCCCACGCCGGGAAAGTCTGTTGAAAGCCGCCAGAGACGGCCACGGAATCGTGTATTCGCACTGCACTGGCAGCCGGTTTGAGATAACGGTTTGCCCCCGCTCTGGCAACCCGTATAAACGCCCGGAGTTTCGACCAATTCCCGCCATTTCAAGCGCCTTTCAGCTGGGTCCAGACTGTCCATACCGATGCTCGAGACCCACACTTTGGTGCTGATTCCCGCCCGCATGGCCGCCACCCGCCTGCCGGGCAAGCCGCTGCTGGATATCGCCGGCCTGCCGATGATCGTCCACGTGCTGCGCCAGGCCGCGGCCGCCGGCATCGGCCGCGTCGCGGTCGCCACCGACACGCCGGAGAT
>DATCUS010000143.1:0-14173 GCA_036561845.1 Tardiphaga sp.
CGCCTGCCGGGAAGCCTTGCACGCTGCCGAACGGCCAGCCCTGCCCGCCCCCGCGGTGAGCCGCGGCGGGCCCGATCGGAGGTCCCCGGACGGGCCTCCTAACGGTACGAGATCGACAAAAAAGAACCCCGGCAGCGATGCCGGGGTTTTGTTTGCGTGATGTCGATGCCGGGGTCTCCCGCATCTCGCTTGGCTCATACGGGCTACGCCCGAGCTATGCGCCGCCGACACGCTCGACCAGATGCGCACGCGAGGGTGACGGCTCGAACCGGTCGGCGAAATATTGCGTTTCATGGGCCACCAGCCCGTCGCGGAATTCCATGATGCTCACCGCATAGGTCGGAATGCCATCATAGGTCAGCACGAATTCAGTGACCCACAGATCGCCGCTGCCAACCATCCGCCGGACCGCAAAGCGCTTCTTGTTCGGCTGAACGAACCGGCTCTCCTGAATGTTGCGCCGGCCGCGAATCCGCTCGCCGGACTGCGGATAATCCAGCACGGCGTCGTCGCGGTAGATGTCATGTTCGACCTCGAAGTCGCCCGCGTCCGAAGCATTCCAATGGCGCTGCAGCGAAGCCCTCAGGGTTGGACCATGCATGTCAACCTCCGCCTGCGCCCTAACCCCTCGGCTTCTCGTCGGCATATTTCAGGATCGTCTTCAACAGCCCGGGAAACCGCGCGTTGATGTCCGCCTCGCGCACGATGTTGCGATGTTCGACGCCCTTCTTGCTGGTCTGGATCAGGCCAGCCTCGCGCAGGACGCGAAAATGGTTCGACACCGTCGACTTCGCCATCGTGCACGGCGCAGCCTCTGTGCACGACATGCAGTCGCCCTGGGCGACCAGTCCCCGGACGATCTGCAGCCGCGTCGGGTCGGCCAGTGCCGCGAGAACGCCTGCGAGCGTGATGTCCTGCCGCGCGGGGTGAACGAAGGGGGCCATAAAAAACATATAGGCGCCCCCTTGATCCGGTTCAATACTTCCATATTTCGGTATTTCTGAACTATTGAACAAGGATAAGACCATGACACAGACATTCGCAGGCAAGGTCGCGCTGGTGACCGGCGCCTCCAAGGGCATCGGCGCCGAAATTGCCCTGCAGCTCGCCGCTGCCGGCGCCGCGGTGGCGGTCAACTACGCCTCCAGCAAACCAGGCGCCGACGCCGTCGTCGCCAAGATCACGGCTCAGGGCGGCAAGGCGGTCGCCGTTCACGGCGATCTCGCCGGTCCCGAGGGGGCCGCCGCGGTGGTCGCCGACACCGTCAAGGCCCTCGGCCCGATCGACATTCTCGTCAACAATGCCGGCGTCTATGAATTCGCCCCGCTCGACGGCATCACGCCGGAGCACTTCCACAAGCAATTCGACCTGAACGTGCTCGGCCTGCTGCTGGTGTCGCAGGAGGCAGCGCGGCATTTCAATCCCGCCGGCGGCAGCATCATCAACATCTCCTCCGGCGTATCAACGATCACGCCGCCGAATTCCGCGGTCTACACCGCGACCAAGGCGTCGGTGGATGCGATCACCGCGGTGCTGGCGAAAGAGCTCGCGCCGCGGAAAATCCGGGTCAACGCGGTCAATCCCGGCATGATCGTCACCGAAGGCGTGGTGTCGGCCGGCTTCCACGAAGGCGACATGCGCAACTGGATCGAATCGGTCACGCCGCTCGGTCGCGTCGGCAAGGCCGAGGAGATCGCCTCGGTGGTCGTTTTCCTGGCGTCGGACGGCGCGTCCTATGTCACCGGCGAAACGCTGCATGTGACGGGCGGATTGAAGTAGCCGTCCATGGGACGATCGCGGCGGCGCTGTGATCCGCGTTCGCCGTGCCGGGCATCATACCGCGCGCGCAGAAAAAGTCCGGCCGCCTTTCGGCGGCCGGACGAAGGCGTCTGAAAAGGTCTTTTTGAAAACTCAGTACCTGGCGACGACCGGGCTGTTGAAGTGATAGTTGATGCCGCCCTTGACGGTGTGGGTGGTCAGGCCGAGGTCGGTGAAGCCCGTGGTCGCGTCGCCATAGCGCGCGTTGCCGTAGTCGGCATACATGTACTCGCCCTTGAGCGACCAGTTCGATGCGAACATGTATTCGATGCCGCCGCCGACGGTCCAGCCCGAATGGGTCTTGCTCTCGGACGCCGTCGCGACGTTCGGCACAGTGAGCGTCACCTGGTTGTTGGCCCAGGCATAGCCGCCCTTGGCATAGAACAGCGCGGCTCCGGCGGTGACGCCGACACGACCGGTGACGCTGCCGAAGGCACGGATCTTGTCCTCGAAGATCAGGTTCGGCAGCAGGGCTTCACTATATTTGATCGCGCTGCCGGCGGCGTCGACTTCGAGGCCCCACAGCCACATGCTGCCGGGAGTCTGCCAGTTGTAGCCGATGGTGCCGCCGCCGAAGCCGCCCTTAATTTCGTTGGTGCTGATGGCGAAGCCATCGAGCCGCACGCGGTCCGACCAGCCATAGCCGCCCATCACGCCGGCGTAGAAGCCGGACCAGTTGTAGCCCACAGCCGCCGGAGCCGGCGCCTTGGTATAGGAACGCGCGGCCAGATCGGCGGCCGAGGCATTCACCGCGCCAAGAGCAACAATCGCGGCAGTAGCAAGAAATAGCTTCTTCATCGGAATCCCCAGTGATTAACTTCGATGATCACTAGGTGAGTTGCCGGTATTAAGGCAATCGGGGCGGGCAACGAATGGCTTGACCCAGCGTCTCAGACTGTTGGGCGCGACCAATCGGCCACATCCGGATGGCCTGAGGAGAAGCCCGCCCGGCGCGGCAGCCCCGCCCGACGGCGCCCGCCGGCCTATTCCGCTCGCAGTTTCTTCATTCTCGATTCATGCGCGGAACTCCAGCATGGGGATGGCCGTTGGTGGCCACTGTCATCCCCCAAGGAGAACGTACTTGAAGAAACTCGCTTTCGGATTTGCCGCAGCCGTCGCACTTGGACTGGCGTCGTTCAGCGCACCGGCGTCGGCCGCCGCGCCTGTGCAGGCCGGCATCGCCTCGACCAGCACCGACATTTCCGCCGCGCGCTATGTGGTTCGCCGTACGGTGGTTCGCCGCGGCCCGGTGTGCACCATGCGCACCGTCGTGCGGCGCGGCCCCATGGGCCGCCGGGTCATCACCAAGACCCGCGTCTGTCGCTGACGAGAAGCGCTGACAACGACCAGGCCCGGCAGCGATGCCGGGCTTTGGCCACCATCTCAGTCCAGCTTGACGCCGGCTTCGGTCACCACCGTGCGCCAGCGCGTGACCTCGCTCGAAACCATTCTGGCGAAGGCTGGGCCGGACACGGCGGGCACGTCGGAGCCGTTGCGCGCCCAGGTGTCCTTGATGGTCGTCGTCTGCAATGCGGCGTGCAGTTCCTTCGCCATGCGGTCAACGATGTCCTGCGGCGTGCCCTTCGGCGCGAACAGACCGTACCAGGTCGCCACTTCATAGCCAGGCAGTCCGGCTTCGGCGGCGGTGGGAATATCGGGGAACGCCGCCACCCGCTGCGGCGCGGCAATCGCCAGCGCGCGCAATTGGCCGCTCTTGATCTGCGGCGCCGACGAGCCGAGCCCGTCGAACACGACTGGCACGTGACCTGCGATCAGGTCCTGCATTGCCGGTCCGGCACCGCGATACGGCACGTGCAGCAACCTGGTGCCCGTCATGGATTTGAACAGCTCGCCGGCCAGATGATGCGTGGTGCCGGCGCCGGCCGAACCGTAGTTGACCTTGTCGGGATTGGCCTTGAGATAGGCGATGAAGTCGCCGAGCGTCGTGGCGGCCACCTTGTCGGGATTGACCACCACCACCTGCGGCGGCCGCGCGATCAGCGCCACCGGGATGAAGTCCTTCTCGATGTCGTAATCGAGCTTGGGATACAGCGAAGGCGCGATGGCGTGATGGGCGGCGCCCATGAAGAAGGTATAGCCGTCGGGCGCAGCCTTGGCGGCCAGCGAGGCACCCACCGTGCCGCCGGCTCCGGCGCGGTTCTCGATCAGCACGCGCTTGCCGAGCTGGGTGTCGAGCTGCTGCGCCAGCGGCCGCGCGAAGGCGTCGGTGCCGCCGCCCGCGGCGAACGGCACGATGAAGGTGATCGGCTTGTCCGGCCATGCCGGAGTCTGCGCCCCTGCGGCTCCAGCCGAAAATGCAAACGCGGCGAGCACTGCGGTGCGAATGACGTTGAAAGTCACGGTGGTCCCCTCCCCAATCCCGAAAGGCAGATCCGCTCGATGAGCGTCGCCCGTTATGACCGCATCACGCCGGATGGTTGACCCGGCGTATCGCGGTACAATTTGCGAAGGATTGAGACAGGATGTAGTGCGTGCAGCAAGGGCAATCGCTCGCGGCGCTTTGCCTCAGTTGAGTCTGGCCACCACCACCAGCCGCCGGACGTCGCCGTTGCGGTAGGCCTGCAGGAACTTGTTGTAATCCCGGAACGACACGCAGCCGTTGGAATCGCCGTTGGGGCCGAGCATGTAGGTGTGCGCCAGCAGGCCGTTGCGGCCATAGATGGCGCCCTCGCCGCCGACCGGGGTCAGCCTCAACGCCGCGACACCGTGGAACAACGCCTCGCGCGGGGTGAGATCGTAGACGTGCGGCGGGGTGACGCCACGCATCCGCTCATGGGCGTAAGCCGGATTGTCGAGCCGGCTGCCGAGGCCGGAATGCGCTTCCAACGTGGTGCCGTTTGGCATGTAAACCTTCTTGGCCGAGATATCATAGACTGCGGTGGTGCGGTCGTAAGCCTGCGCCTTGATAATATCGCGGCCATCGCTGCCGATGCCGCCGTCGGAGCCGGCAAAGGCGAGTTGGGTGCCCGCAGCAGGCTGCTCCTTGCCGAACAGCTTTTCGAACATCGACGGCTTGTTGTTGGCGGCGGCAAGCACCGTGGCCTTGGCGCGCTGGACCATCAGCTCATGGGCGGAGATGCTCTGATTGGGCGGCAAACGCAGTTCGGAGGGCTTGGCGGCGGGCACCGGAATGCTCGCCACCAACTGGCGCACCGTCGGCGGCTTCACGGCGTCCAGCGGCTTCGGAATTTCGGCCTGGGCAATCGCAGCGGCCTGCACCGCGGCCGGAACCGGCGGACGGCGGAACCGTTCCGGCGGCGCGCCAAGCGAGAATGTCGGGTCGAGCCAGGCAACCTGGCGACCGAGCGTCACGGAGGTCGGCGCCACCGCCGCTTGTGCCGACGCCTGGGCCATCGGGGCAAAGCGCTCGGCGAAGGAGGCCTGGTCGAAACGCTCGGCGAATGACGACTGCTCGACGTCGGCGGTCGCGACGACGGATTTGACCCTTACGCTGGCGGAGACGACATCGACGCCCGCCACGAACAGGTTCGCATACAACGTCCAGGCGCAGCCCAGCGCCACCAGCCCGACGGCGACGCCGCCGAGCAGGTTCTGCGGGGCGGTTTTGCGGGATGAACGTCGGCGATGAGGAGCCGTAGAATCCTTGGATACGCGGTTACGGGTCTTCATTCGCCTTGAGTCCACACCAATGTTACTGCGCCTGTCCTGCGAAACCACGATCCGTGGGAGCATCTCGCAGAGCAGCGAAGCGCCATTAGGGCGACTTTTAGTTAAATGCGGATTAAGGTCGGCGGTTGTGAGATTGCGGGAATTTGACCCGGGCTAGCGGGGCGATGAGGTATTTTAATACTCTCCTTGCTCCGTGGCTGACGTTGGCCGGGCTTGCCCCGATCCCCGCCCTCAGTAAGCCAGCTTGGGATACCAGTCGGAGCCGCGGCCCTCCGGCGTGACATCGAGGATGGTCCACAGCGGCATCAGGTCCGGCGCCCCGCGCGGGTCCTGACCGGGGTCGGCACTGGCGCTGTCCATCTCGCCGCTCCAGAAATGGCGGATGGTGCCGCTCCTGCGCGTGAACACGTTGAACGCCGCATCGTCGCCGCCGTCGCGGGTCATCCCGTGGTAGTCGCGGCTGAACTCCTCGGTCGGATCGGAATAGAGCGGCAAGTGGTGCCAGCCGCGCTGCTGCTTGAACGCCAGCAGCCGCTCGATCGGCGAGCGCGCCACCACCGCCAGCCCGACGCGCTGCTGGATGTCCGGCACTTCGCCGTCCCATGCCGACAGCAGCGACGTGCACATCGGGCACGGCTTGTCGCGCTGCGGCCCGAACATGTAGCTGTACACGACCAGCGTATCCTTGCCGCCGAACAGGCCGGGGAAATCCACCGGTCCGTTTTCTCCGATGAATCGATACGCCTTGGTCACCTCGCCGCCATCAGGCAGTGCGCGACGCTGCTGGGCCACGCGCTCGATATGGCGGCGCAGCTCGATTTCTTCCGCCAAGAGCGCGATGCGGGCGCGGCGATATTCCTCACTTTCGTTCGGATAGCGAAACGGGCTCGCCTTCGCCAGTTCCATGGCGGGCTTCAACGTCCGATTGCTCATGGCAGACCTCCTGTGCCGATTTCTATTCATTCCTTCTGCAAGACGTTACGGCGCTGGCCGGTCCGACACCGACGAAGGGGCGTCAGCGACAATTTCGGCCGTCGTCCTGCCTGATCCCGGATCCGCGGAGCCGGCGGACGGAACAATTCTCCCCCGCGCCATATTGATACTGCAAGCATGCTGCATCATCCCGACGCCATTGATATGGAGACGTTTCATGTCGGCGCTGTCAGGCGATCCTTATGGTCATTCCGCCGAAAAGAGCCGCTACCTCTCGGCTCCGCGGCGGCCGGATTTTACCCTCGATCAGGACTGGGGCAGCTACTCCGCCGCCGAACACGATCGGTGGGACCGGCTGTTCACCCGTGCGCGGGTCGTGCTGAAGGGTCGGGCCTGCGACCGGTTCCTGACCGCGCTGAATACGCTGCAACTGTCGGAGACCGGCATACCCGACCTCGAAAAGCTCAGCGCCAGGCTGAGGCCGATCACCGGCTGGCAGATCGTCCCCGTCGCAGAGCTGGTGCCCGACGACATTTTCTTCGATCATCTGGCTCATCGCCGCTTCCCCGCCGGCGCCTTCATCCGGCCGGAACACGAGATGGACTACCTGCAGGAGCCGGATATCTTCCACGACGTGTTCGGCCACGTGCCGCTGCTGGCCGACCCGGTCTATGCGGATTTCATGCAGGCCTATGGCGAGGGCGGCCGTCGCGCGCTCGACCTCGGCCGGCTGAAGAACCTGGCGAGGCTGTACTGGTACACGGTGGAATTCGGATTGCTTAAGGACACCGATGGACTGCGCATCTTCGGCGCCGGGATCCTGTCCTCGGCGACCGAATCGGTGTTCGCGCTGGAGGACGCCTCCCCCAACCGGCTCGGCTTCGACCTCGAACGCGTGATGCGGACCAACTACATCATCGATGATTTCCAGCAGACCTATTTCGTGATCGACAGCTTCGAGAAGCTGCTGGAGGACAGCTATCGCGATTTCGGCCCGCTCTATGCACGACTCGGCGATGCACCCGATATCGCCGCCCACGAGGTCATCGACACCGACCGCGTCATCAATCGCGGCACCCGGACCTATTTCATCAACAAGCGCAACGCAGCATCAGCTGTTCAATGAGTTGGTGCGGAACTTGGCCGGGGACGCCCCGAAGCGACGGCGGAAGCTGCGATGGAAATATGACAACTCGTTGAAGCCGCAGCTCAGGGCCACGTCGCTGATCTTCAGCATGCAGTTGCGATCGTCGAGCAACATCGCCCGCGCCTTCTCCAGCCGCAGTTCCATGATGCGGTCGGTGATGCTCAGTCCCGAGGACTGCAGCAGATCCTGAACGTAACGCACCGACAGGCCGAGCCTTTCCGCCACCACCCGGGTGGAGAACTGCTGATGGGCAAAGCCGTCCTGGATTTGCGCCATCACGCTGGCGATTCGCGCAGCGCGCAATCCGACCGCGCCTGCGGCAATGTCCGCCGTCGCACACTCACTGACCTTGTCGGTCCCGATCAGTTCATTGGCATCGAAATTTGTGTTCTGCATCGCGCTAGCCAATCATTCCGTTTCCCACGGCTGTAGGTCGCAACGACCATGGGATTAGGTTCAAAGCTCGCGGTGATTAAATTTATCTCGGCCGCGGCAATTCGCGGCGCAACGCGCCATTGTTCGAATTCGCGGTGCCAGCGGACGCGGCGCCGGCCCATCCGCGGACTAAGGTTCCGCCAGTTCCGGCGGCGGCGAGCGATCAAGCACATCGCCCCTGGGCTCGTCCAGCACGTCGAGTTCGACCGGCTCGATCACCAGCGACCCGCGCTTGCGGGTCAACTCCGCGACTGTCTCAATGCGCCTGAAACTCGCCTTCAGTTCCGGCTGTTCGGCCGCGTTGGGATTGCCGACAAACAGCAACCTGCCGGCCAGCGCCACCGGATCCGGCTCCGGCATGTTGACCCAGCGGATGCGCTGGCCGCGTTGCGTGACGCAACTGCCCTTCGGCAGATAGAAGATGAGCCAGCTCGTCGTGCCGTAATCGTCGGCCAGCACGCAGCTGGCTCCGACACGCAGGCGAACGGCTTCGATCTCACGCGCCAATTCGGCAAAGCCGACGCCGATGCTGCGTACCGTGGCGTCGCGGCGATAGCCCGACAGCACCCCGGTATTGGCCTGCAGCACCAGCGCCAGGAACATCGCCACGCCGGTGGGCCCCGCCCAGCGCAGGCAGAAATTCACCGTCCGCTGCTCGCGCGGCTGCCAGCGCGAAACGTGCGCCGCTACCGCAGCCGCGATCGCCAGCGCCGGATAGACCGGCGCGAACCAGTTGGCCTCGACACGGCTGTGCAGCGCGTGCCAGGCAAAATACAGCGTGATGATCCAGAAGATTGCGTTGATCAGCGTCCGCGCCGGCCATGCGCCGTCCTCGCGCCGCAGCAGCGCATACAGCCCCATGACACCAAGAATGAACACCAGCGGGGTCGCAAAGGCGATCTGGGTCGGGATCAGCTCGGCGATGAAGGCCGGGTTGAAATGCTCCATGCGGGCGCGCCCGAGCTGCTTGATGAAGGAGACCCAGTGGTGCTCCGCATTCCACAGGATGACCGGGGAGAATACCGCCAGCGCGACGAGACCGCCGAGATAGGGCCACGGCGACCACAGCCAGCGCCGCAGCTCTGGCACCAGCAGCAGCCAGATCAGGATTGCCGGACCGAAAAACAGCGCAGTGTATTTCGACAGCAGCGCCGCGCCCACCGCGGCGCCGACCGCCAGCCACCACGCGCCACGCCCGGTGGCCAGCACCTTGGCGAGGGTGAACAGCACGAAGCAGGACGCCACCAGCACCGGCGCATCCGGGGTGACGATCATGGTGCCGGCTGCTGCCATCATGGTGGCGTTGAGCAGCAGCGTGGCGGTGGATGCGACGCGATGGCCTCCGAACAGCAGCATCGCCGTGCGATAGACCGCCCAGCTCATCGGCAGCCCCAGCAGCACCGACGCCAGCCGCACGCCGAGCTGGGTGTCGCCACCGATCATGGTGCCAAGCCGGATCACCACCGCGACCATCGGTGGATGATCGTAGTAGCCGCCGGCCAGATGCTTCGACCAGGTCCAGTAATAGGCTTCGTCGAACGTCAGCGGCGTCCAGGCCGCCGCGATCAGCCGCAGCAGCACCAGCCCCGCCACGATCCCGGCGGTGCGACGGACCAGCCGCAGATCGCCCGGGCTGATCGGCAGCGTCACCGCTTGCGCCACACGAACAGGCCGGACATCGCGTAATTCCAGACCACGCCCATCAGCGCGCCAGCGGCACCGGCCAGCCACCAGATCGGTTCCTGGTCGTAGACCGAGAATGCCACGCCGACATTGGCAAGCAGGCCAACGCTGCAGACGAGATAGAACAGCAGCAGGCCACGCAGGATGCCAAAACCCTTGAGCCGCTGGTCGCGATAGGTAAGGAAATTGTTCAGCAGGAAGTTGCTGGTCATCGCCATCAACGCGCCGCAGGCCTGCGCTTCGGCAAAGGGCAACGCAAACGCCTCGAGCGCGATGAACAGCGCGGCAAAATGCACGAACAGGCCGATCGAGCCGACCAGCGCGAACAGCAGGAAGCGCAAAGACACCACGTCATTGGTCAGTTTGGCCAAGACCAGACCGAGGAAGTCCAGCGCCACCATGGAATCGAGCTTGCTCTCGCCGTGCTGTCGCGATCCGAATGTATAGGGGATCTCGATGATGCGCAGTTCGCCATGCGCCGTGGCCACGACATCGAGCAGGATCTTGAAACCCTGGATCGACAACTGCGGTGCCAACTGCTCGAAACGGTCGCGGCGGATCATGAAGAACCCGCTCATCGGATCGGCGATCTTGACGCGCAGCACCCGCTGGGCGACGGCAGTGGCGAACATGCTGGCGCCGAGCCGCTGCTGATCGAAGCTGTCGGCGCTGCCGCCTTCGATATAGCGGCTGCCGATCACCAGTTCCGCGGCGCCGCTCTCCAGCAGCCCCAGCATCTTCGGCAACTGGGTTTCGTCGTGCTGCAGGTCGCCGTCGATCACCGCCGCGCAGGGCGCACTGGAGGCCAGAATGCCTTCGATGCAGGCGCCTGACAGGCCACGCCGTCCGACCCGTCTGATGCAGCGAACGCGATGGTCGGTCTGCGCCAGCGCCCGGACCGCGTCCGCGGTTCCGTCCGGCGAGTTGTCATCGACGAAGATGACTTCCCAGGCCACACCGGCCAGCGCGGCGTCCAGCCGCGCCACCAGAGTGGCGACGTTGCCGCGCTCGTTGAAGGTGGGAACGATGACCGACAGCTGCAGCGGAACGTCTGCCTGTGACGCTTGGTCGGACCCGGATCTGATGGCTTGATTCATGGGCCAGCATATATCCGGCGCACGGCGCGAAGCCAAGGCGGCTTTGGCACCAGTAACAAGACGTTGCAATGACAGGGGAATCGCGCCGCACATGGCCTTAATCAGGCCCAAAAATGCCAACGACCCCGAACAACATGGCGCGCGTACATCCGGCGCAACCGAGCTATTCTGAGGTCGTTCCAGCGCCGGATACTGTGAAGCATCGACGTCGCCGTTGGACACAAGATAGGCGTGACCGGCGCATTGCGCAAGGGGCAACTTGAAATAGCGACACGAACTGTTTCGCTCACGCCAGCTGCCTCGGCTGCCCTTCCCGCGCCCGGCCGGATTTGACACAATCAGAGCCGGTATCGGAGACCGAAGGCCGCCGGCAAAACGATGCCGCGATCTGCGCGTCCCGGCCCGCCGAGACTGCCGTTGCTCCCGCCCGAACCCGAACGCTGGAATAGCCCCATGAAAAAGCCAGAAGCCGGCAAGATCCACATCGGCATTGGCGGCTGGACCTTCGCGCCATGGCGCGGGGTGTTTTATCCCGACAAGCTGGCCCAGAAGAAGGAACTGGAATACGCCGCATCAAAGCTGACCTCGATCGAGATCAACGGCACGTTCTACGGCTCGCAGAAGCCGGAGAGCTTTCGCAAATGGGCCAGCGAGGTGCCCGACGGCTTCGTGTTCTCGCTGAAGGGGCCGCGCTTCGCCACCAACCGCCGTGTGCTCGCCGAAGCCGGCGACAGCGTCAAGCGGTTCTACGATTCCGGCGTGCTGGAACTGGGCGACAAGCTCGGCCCGGTCCTGTGGCAATTCGCCCCGACCAAGAAATTTGACGAAGCGGATTTTGGCGCCTTCCTTGAGTTGCTGCCGCGCGAACGCGATGGCCGCAAGCTGCGCCATGTGGTGGAGGTCCGCCACGACAGTTTTTGCGTGCCCGGCTTCATCGCGCTGTTGCGCCGGTTCAAGACGCCGGTGGTGTTCTCCGAACACGCCACCTACCCGGCCATTGCAGACGTTACCGCAGACTTCGTCTATGCCCGGCTGCAGAAGGGCAAGGAGACCGTCAAGACCGGTTATCCGCCCAAGGCACTGGATGCCTGGGCGGAGCGACTGAAGGCCTGGGCCAGCGGCGGCGAACCCGCCGATCTGCCGCGCGTCGATGACGCCAAACCGAAGAAGGAGCCGCGCGACGTCTTTGCCTATGTGATCCACGAGGCCAAGGTGCGCGCGCCCGCAGCGGCGATGGCGCTGATCGAACGGGTCAAGTAGGCAGCGCGAACGGCGCGAGGAACGATGGCCAAGATCAAGAAGCTGTTCACCGTCGGTTATGAGCAGACCCCGGCCCAAGCCGTGCTCGACGCGTTGCAGGAAGCCGGCGTCAAGCTGCTGGTCGATGTCCGCGCTGTCGCGGCCTCGCGCCGCCCCGGCTTCTCCAAGAAACAGCTCGCCGCCGGACTCGACGAGCACGGCATCGGCTACGTCCACCTGCGCGGTCTGGGCACCCCGAAGGACGGCCGCGAGGCCGCGCGCAGCGGCAAGTTCACCGAAATGCAGCGGATCTACCGGGCGCATCTGAAGCTGCCGCAAGCCAAGGAAGAACTCGACGAGTTGGCGTCGCTGGTGATGAAGGCCGGCCCGGTCTGCCTGCTGTGTTACGAGCGCGATCACACGCACTGCCACCGCCAGATGATCGCCGAGATCATCGAAGACCGCGAAGCCGTCCGGATCGAGAACTTGCTGCCGCCACAGCTCTGAATTTTTGCAGAACGTTCATCGATCGTTCTCCCGGCGCCGCTGGACGTCCGCGTTATCCACAGCTTTAATCTACCTTAGGTTGTCTGCAGCGGTGGAGTATAGCTCCATGCGGTGGGGCGTTGCGTTGTGCGCACTATGCGTTGCCGTCGCCATGCTGGCGCGCGGGGCTACTGCGCAGGATGCGGACGAAGACGACGACGATCCCCCGGCGGCGACGTCAAAGCCCTCCTTCTGGGCATCCCTGCTCGAACCTGAGGAGCCGTCCCGGCCGCCGTTTGACTTCCTGACCGGCGGCATGCCGGACCGGATGTTGTATTTCAGCGGCGTCGAGATGCAGCGCTGGAGCCTCGCCGCCTATGCCGGTGCGCAATGGGCGCCGGCGCGGATCGACCGGGACGGCTTCATCCTGCGCATGGTGATGTCGGACAGCATCGAGCGCTACACCACCAGAACGCGACGCTACGATACCGATATCCTGCGTGTCGCCATCATGCCCGGCTACAAGTTCTCGCGCGGCAAGGTGGAGATGCAGGTGTTTGCCGGGCTCGGCATCGAGGGCGACCTGCTGCTGGTCGACCGTCGCGCCAACAGATTGCGCGGCAAGTTCGGTCCCAGACTCGGCGCCGACCTGTGGTGGGAGCCCACGCGCCTGCTGATGCTGCAATATTCGATCTCCGGCACGACGATCGACAACGCTATCAGCATGCGCGCCGCGGCCGGTTGGCGGTTGTTCGACCGTTTCTGGGTCGGCCCCGAAGTCACCGCTTCAGGCGACGACTTCAGCCGGCAATACCGGGTCGGCGCGCATTTGACCGGCCTGCGCAGCGACGAATACGAATGGTCGGTCGCCGCCGGCCAGGTGTGGGACAGCTACCGGCGCGAAGGCGTCTACGGCCGGATCAGCGTCGTCGTTCGGCCGGCGCGGCTGCTGCACCTCGACTGAGCTAGTCCAGCGTGCGGCGGAAGCGCGTCACCGCGATGGTCATCGCCAGCAGCATCAGCGCCGCCAGCGCGAGCGCGTCATAGCGCAGGTTTTCGATCGTGGCACCCTTCAGCATGATGGCGCGGACGATTCGTATGAAATGCGTCAGCGGCAGGCCCTCGCCGAGATACTGCGCCCACACCGGCATGCCGGCGAACGGGAACATGAAGCCGGACAACAGGATGCTGGGCAGGAAGAACATCATCGACAGCTGCATCGCCTGCAGCTGGTTCTGCACGATGGTGGAAAAGGTGTAGCCGATCGAGAGATTGGTGGTGATGAACAGTGTACTGAGCAGCGCCAGCAGCACCAGGCTGCCCTGCACCGGCACGCCGAACAGCAGCACGCCGATACCGATGATCAGCGTCGCCTGGATGAACCCGACCAGCACATAGGGCACGATCTTGCCGAGCATCACTTCCACCGGGGTGATCGGCATCGACAGCAGGTTTTCCATGGTGCCGCGCTCGATCTCACGGGTCACCGACAGTGCCGTGAAGATCAGCATGGTCATGGTGAGGATGGTGCCCACCAGGCCAGGCACGATGTTGAGCCGCGACGACGCCGCGGGATTGTAGCGCGCGTGCGCCCGGATCTCGAACGGCAGCTTGGCGGGATCGCCGACGAACAGATCGTGCTGCAGGGCCGTCTGCATCACTTGCCCGAGTGCGCCCAGCGCCG
>DATCUS010000144.1:0-2281 GCA_036561845.1 Tardiphaga sp.
CTGCTGACATTGCGGGCCTCCGGGCTGCGCGCGCACAGCAACCAGTGGGCGCTGCCGGGCGGCCGCTGCGATCCCGGCGAGACGGCAGTGCAGGCCGCGCTGCGGGAGCTTAGTGAGGAGATTGGCCTGACGCTGACAGCCGATGACGTCCTCGGCATCCTCGACGACTATCCGACACGATCCGGCTACCTCATCACGCCCGTGCTCATGTGGGCTACGGCCAGCGCGCAGCTGACGCCGAACCCGGACGAGGTTGCCTCGGTGCATCGCATCGCGCTGTCGGAGGTCGAGCGCGCCGGCGCCTTCGACTTCACCGAGATTCCGGAGAGCCACCGCCGCGTGATCCGCTACAGCCACCGCGGCCAGTTCATCCACGCACCGACTGCGGCGCTGATCTACCAGTTCAGCGAAGTCCTGGCCGGTCGCGCCACCCGCGTCGCCGAACTGGAGCAGCCGGTGTTTGCCTGGAAGTGACTGCAGCACCGCGATCGGCGCGCGCGGGGTTGCGGCCAGACTGTACGAAAGCCGGCGGCCCCCGGGACACCAGCTCGTAACATGTCATGCGGGCGCGGAAATCCGGAAAGCCGCCGCAATCGGTCGGTTCCGCCGACGCGGCGGAGGTCAGTGTCGCGAAGCCCGCGACCAGCATTGGAAAGACAATCTTCACCAAGCTCCTCCAAGGTTGCTTAACCAGAACATAGTTTACCGCCCATTGCGGCCATGCCGGGCAGTCGTTCGTCCGGTCATCGGAATTCGCGCCACGCGCTACCTCGACAGGTCCCATGCTGTATTTGATTCGTCCGCTGCTCCTCTCTGTTCCGCTCGCGATGCTGCTGGCCGTACCGCAGGCGCCGGCCCGCGACAGCGTCGCACTTCCGGCGGGCATCGCCGACGCCATGGCGCAGGCGGCGTCGCCGCAGGCCATCGCCGAGTACCAGCGCCGGCTGGCCGAATATCAGCAGGCCCGCGCCGCCTTTGACGAGGAGGCGGTGCCGTACTGGAAGGCGATCGCCGACAAGCGCCGCATCCGCAATGCCAAACGCCGCGACCGACAGCCGATCGGGCTGGATGACTACGTGCTGGAACAGGCGCCGCTCTATGACGGGCCGAAGCGGCCGGTCAATCCGGAGCCGGAGGAAGGCACGCCGCGCACCCGCAAGGAACTGCCGCTGGTCGCCGATTTCATCCAGGCGGCGCAACAGCACTTCCAGTTCACGCCGCAGCGTCCGGCCAACGAAATGGAATTCAAGCGCGCCTACGCCCGCGCCGTCATGGCTTCCGGCCTGACTCGCGAGCAGGCGGTGCGGGTCTATTCGTTCGAGACCGGCGGCAATGGCGCCTATGACATGCAGTCAGGCCTCAGCGCCAAGCCCGGCTCGCGCGCCATCTCCACCGCCATCGGCTACAACCAGTTGCTGACGACCAACAGTGTCGAACTGGTCGCCGAGCAGGGCCATCAGATCCTGAAAGTGCTGGCCGACAAGGCCGCGCAGTTGTCGGGCGCGGCACGCAAGGCGATGGATCACAAGATCGCGGTGTTCAAGCGCATGGTCGCCTTCACGCGCACCGTGCCGGACACCTGGAGCGACCACGAAAAACTCGCCAACACGCCGCAGGGCTGGGCCGTGCATGCCATGGTGCTGGATATCGACGTCGGTCCGCAACTGCAGTTGCACAAGCTGATGACGTCGGTGATCTTCGCGCAGGCGAAGGGCTATACGCGGCCGCTCAGCGCCGCTGAACTGGAGATGATGAATCTCACCGGCGATGGCACCGGACTCGACATGGTGACCATGCCGCAGGCGCTGCGCGAGCAGGTGCCGACTGCCAACTTCTTCCAGCGCGGCGGTTATGAGCGCAACCCGGTGGCGATCCGCCACAACACGGTGGCCAAGCTGCTGGCCGTCACCAACAACCGGATGGACAGCAACAGCAATCTTCCCGGCGCAAGGGATCTGGCGGCGGCGTTTTAGTATGCGGGAGATCGAGCGTTAAAATCTCTGGCTATGCGACGAGGCTTCTTCCTTCTCCCCTTGTGGGAGAAGGTGGCGCGGACGAAGTCCGCGTCGGATGAGGGGTGACTTGGCTCGGAGCTTGTGGCTACCCCTCACCCGTCTCGAACCGCTTTGCGGTTCGATCCACCCTCTCCCACCTAGCGAAGCTTCGCTTCGCGCGGGGGAGAGGGGATGTCGGCGTGCTTTAATAGTTTACTTACGAATTCCCGAAATCGTCACCCGGCGTCACCGGCGCGGGGGCTGCGCCATCCGGGCGCGGGCCGTGC
>DATCUS010000145.1:0-2525 GCA_036561845.1 Tardiphaga sp.
GACATGAGGGGAGCGGCGCGCCGGCAGGCGCGGGGTGGTGGTTGGGGCGCGATCCGCTATGCCGTCGCAACGGCGAAGCGGATCGCGGCGCCTGCGGGCGCGCCACCGCGGGATTTAGGGCTGAGGGACCGTTCTTCCGGGACAGTTTCCGGCGGGCTTTCCCCGCCTTGCCACTGTCCCGTCCAGCCGGCACAGAGCGGCAGAGCCCCGTAGTGGGCCCGGACGGTGACCTCCAGCCTCCCGGGGTGTGCTTGCGAGGCACACGCGCGGGACACCGCATCCGGCTCCACTCTCAAGACGCCTCATGACAGCGCCCCTCGTTGAGCAGGACGAGGGGACTATAAGTCTATGTGAGGATTTTTGTCAATATTGCTGCGAGGAATTTTTTGCGATCGCCCGCTGCCAGCCTCGTGTCCCGGACGCGCCGCGGCCTGGCGAAGCAAAGCGTCGCACGGATGCGCCGCATCGCATGCTGCTGCGCAGATCCGGGACCGTACCGGGCGCCGTGATTGGGACGGCCCCGGATCTGCGAAGCACCACGCCGCAAGGGCGGCGTAGTGCATCACGTCCGGGTAAAGAGGCCGTGCGCGCGCTTACTCCGCCAACTCGCGCATCACCTTGATCAGGTCCGACTTGCCTTCAAAACCGATGCCCGGCAGCTCCGGCATGGTGATGTGGCCGTCGATCACCTTCACGCTGTCGGGGAAGCCGCCATAGGGCTGGAACAGGTCGGGATAGCTTTCGTTGCCGCCGAGGCCGAGGCCGGCGGCGATGTTGAGCGACATCTGGTGGCCGCCATGCGGGATGCAGCGCGACGGCGACCAGCCGAACTGGTCGAGCACGTCGAGGGTGCGCAGATATTCGACCAGGCCATAGGACAGCGCGCAATCGAACTGCAGCCAGTCGCGGTCCGGCCGCATGCCGCCGTAGCGCAGCAGGTTGCGCGCATCCTGGTGCGAAAACAGGTTCTCGCCGGTGGCCATCGGGCCGGGATAGAATTCGCTCAGCGATGCCTGCAACGCATAATCGAGGGGATCGCCGACCTCCTCGTACCAGAACAGCGGATAGTCGCGCAGCATTTTGGCGTAGGCGATGGCGGTCTCGAGGTCGAGGCGACCGTTGGCATCCACCGCGAGGCGCGCCTCCGAGCCGATCTCGGCGAGCACCGCCTCGATGCGGCGGCGGTCCTCGTCGATATCGGCACCGCCGATCTTCATCTTCACCACGTTGTAGCCGCGGTTGAGATAGCTGCGCATCTCGGCGCGCAACGCATTGTCATCCTTGCCGGGATAGTAGTAGCCGCCGGCGGCATAGACGAACACCCGCGGATCGGCCTCGCGGTTCTTGCTCTCGGCCAGCATGCGAAACAGCGGCTTTCCCGCGATCTTCGCCGTCGCATCCCAGATCGCCATGTCCAGCGTGCCGACCGCCACCGAGCGCTCGCCATGGCCGCCGGGCTTTTCGTTCGACATCATCGCCGCCCAGATTTTATGGGGATCGAGATTGTCGCCGGCATCGTTGAGCAGGCTTTCGGGTTTCGCCTCGAGGATGCGATTCTGGAAGCGTTCGCGGATCAGGCCGCCCTGGCCGTAGCGGCCGTTGGAGTTGAAGCCATAGCCGACCACGCGACGGCCATCCCTGATGACGTCGGTGACCACGGCGACTAGGCTGGTGGTCATCTTCGAAAAGTCGATATAGGCGTTGCGGATCGGCGAGGCGATCGGCTGGGTGATCTCACGGACGTCAACGATGCGCATGGCGATTCCTCTCATGTCCTCATGGTGAGGAGCGGCCACTTCGGCCGCGTCTCGAACCATGAGATGAACAGCCCTCGTCCTTCGAGACGCGGCCGAAATGGCCGCTCCTCAGGACAAGGGAGTTCGTGGCTGACCCGTCCTACGGCTGGACGCCCCGCGGCGCCAATGCCATGATCGGAAGCTGTCATGCACGATCGGCATAACCAATGGACATGAGCTGGCTGGAGGATTTCATTGCGCTGGCCGATGCGCTGAACTTTACCCGCGCGGCAGAGGCACGCCATGTGACGCAGCCGGCGTTCAGCCGTCGCATCCAGGCGCTGGAAGGCTGGATCGGCACCAGGCTGGTGGCGCGCTCGACCCACGGCGTGACGCTGACCGCGGCCGGCGCGCATCTGCGCGGCCGCGCCGACGCATTGGCCCGCGAAATCAACCAGCTTCGTCTCGAGACCCGCGAGGTGGCCGGCCGCGAGACCGCGGCGCTGTCGTTCACCGCCACCCACGCGCTGTCCTTCACGTTCTTTCCGAAATGGATCCGCGAGCGCGAACGCGCCGCGCCCCTGGGCGCGATCAACCTGATTTCCGACAGCATGGCGGCCTGCGAGCAGATCATGCTGCGCGGCCGCGCCCAGTTCCTGCTGTGTCACGCCCATCGCGACAGCCCGAGCCGGCTGCCGACGGACCAGTTCGGCAGCGTGGCGATCGGCAGGGACGTGCTGCTGCCACTGGTGGCGCCGGGCGCGCGCGGCGCGCCGCTGTGGTCGCTGG
>DATCUS010000146.1:0-14775 GCA_036561845.1 Tardiphaga sp.
GCCGCGCCGACCGAGGATACGTCCGGCGCGCCGCCCGCGCCCAAGGGCAAGAAGATCGTACGTCGCCGTACCACGGCACCGCCGGCCGATGACTCGTCCGCGGCGCCGGCGGCCCCGCAGGCCCAGCCCGCCACCACGCCATTCCCGGCACCGGTGCCCTCGGGCACCTTTACGCGCTGAGAACGCGGCCCAAAGGGCCGCTCTCATTGACATGCGCTGCTTAAAGGGCGCACGGAACAGCCATGTCTTTCACCATTGCCATTATCGGCCGACCCAATGTCGGCAAATCCACGCTGTTCAACCGTCTGGTCGGACAGAAGCTCGCGCTCGTCGATGACACCCCCGGGGTCACCCGCGACCGCCGCGAGGGTGCCGGCAAGCTCGGCGACCTCGAATTCACCCTGATCGACACCGCCGGCCTCGACGAGGGCCCCAAGGGCTCGCTGACCGCGCGGATGCAGGAGCAGACCGAGACCGCCATCGGGCTGGCCGACGCGCTACTGTTCGTCATCGATGCCCGCGCCGGCCTGACGCCCAACGATCGCGCCTTCGCCGATTTCGCCCGCCGCGCCGACAAGCCGGTGGTGCTGGTGGCCAACAAGAGCGAGGGCAAGCACGGCGAAGTCGGAGCCATGGAATCCTATGCGCTCGGCCTTGGCGATCCCATCCAGATTTCCGCCGAGCACGGCGAGGGCCTCAGCGATCTCTACGACGCGCTGCGTGACCTGATGCCGGAGCCGCCGGTCGACGTCGAGGATTTCGACGACGACGACATCATCGAGTCCGAGGAGGACATCGCCAAGCGCCCGATCCGCGTCGCCATCGTCGGCCGGCCCAATGCCGGCAAGTCGACCATGATCAACCATCTGCTCGGCGAGGAGCGGCTGCTGACGTCGGACGAAGCCGGCACCACCCGGGATTCGATTTCTGTCGAACTCAACTTCAAGGGCCGCGAATTCCGCTTCTTCGACACTGCCGGGCTGCGCCGCCGCTCGCGCATCGAGGAGAAGCTGGAGAAGCTCTCCGTGGCCGACGCGCTGCGCGCCATCCGCTTTGCCGAAGTCGTCGTGCTGATGATGGAATCGCAGAGCAAGTTCGAGGAGCAGGACCTGCGCATCGCCAGCCTGATCGAGCGCGAGGGCCGCGCGCTGGTGATCGCCGTCAACAAATGGGACCTGATGAGCGGCAAGGCCAATCTGGTCAATGATCTGCGCACCGACGTCGATCACCTGCTGCCGCAGGTCAAGGGCGTGCCGATCGTCGCGGTGTCGGGCCTGATGGGCGAGGGCATCGACAAGCTGATGAAGGCGATCGAGGACTCCTACGCGGTGTGGAACAGGCGCGTGCCCACCGCGTCGCTGAACCGCTGGTTCGAGCAGGCCGTCGATAACAATCCGCCGCCGGCGGTGTCGGGCCGCCGTCTCAAGCTGAACTACGTGACCCAGGCCAAGGCGCGACCGCCGAGCTTCATCGTGTTCTGCTCGCGCGCCGACGCGGTGCCGGAATCCTATCTGCGCTATCTCGTCAATTCGATGCGTACCTTCTTCGACCTGCCGGGCACGCCGATCCGCATCATGCTGCGCGAGAAGGCCAACCCGTTCGCCCACAAGCGCAAGCGGCCGACGCGGTAAGGCCAGCGCCGTCGCCGTTCAGGATCTGCGAATGCGAAAACGGCGCGCTCATCGAGCGCGCCGTTTCCGCAACTGCTCCGCTCAGTCCAGCGGCAGTTACTTCTTGATCAGCGGGCACTCGCTTTGCGACAGCGGCCGTGCGGCGTCCTCGGGCGAGATGGTGGCGATGGTCTTGTAGTAGTCCCAGGGATACTTGGACTCCTCGGGCTTCTTCACCTCGAACAGGTAGGCCGTCAGCATCTTGCGTCCGTCGGCGCGGATGGTGCTCTTGCCGAACAGCACGTCGTCGGTCGGCAGTTCCTTCATCTTGGCCACGACCTTGGCGCCGTCATGCGGATTGCCGCCCAGGGCCTCGAGGGTCTTCAGGTAGTGCAGGATGCCCGAATACAGGCCGGCAACGGTCATCGACGGCATCGAGCCGGTCTTGGTCTGCGCCGAAAAACGTTTCGACCACGCCCGGGTGTTGTCGTTCATGTCCCAGTAGAACGATTCGGTGAACGACAGGCCCTGGGCGGTCTTCAGCCCGAGCGAATGCACGTCGTTGATGAACAGCAGCAGTGCCGCGAGCTTCTGGCCGCCGGAGACGATGCCGAATTCAGAGGCCTGCTTGATCGCATTGGTGGTGTCGCCGCCGGCATTGGCGAGGCCGACCACCTTGGCTTTCGACGCCTGCGCCTGCAGCAGGAACGAGGAGAAGTCCGAGGTGTTGATCGGGTGCTTGACGCCGCCGACCACCTTGCCGCCATCCGCGGTGACCACGGCTGAGGTGTCGCGCTCCAGCGCCGCGCCGAACGCGTAGTCCGCCGTGAGGAAGAACCAGGTATTGCCGCCAGCCTTGGTCAGCGCGTTGCCGGTGCCGTGTGCCAGCATATAGGTGTCGTAGGTTACCGAGATGGTGTTCGGCGTGCAGGCCTTGCCGGTCAGGTCGGCGCTGGCGCCGCCGGAATTGATCAGGATCGAGTTCTTCTCTTTCACCAGATTGCTGACTGCCAGGGCGACGCCGGAGTTCGGCGTGTCGACCACGGCATCGAGCTTGTCGACATCGATCCACTGCCGCGCGATGTTGACGCCGACGTCGGGCTTGTTCTGGTGGTCGCCGCTGAGCACGTCGATCTTCCAGCCCTTGTCGAGCAGTCCGGAATCCTGCACCGCCATCTTGGCGGCGATCACCGAATTGGGGCCGCCGATATCGGCATACAGGCTCGACATGTCGTTGAGCACGCCGATCTTGACGGTCTTGTCCTGCGCCAGTGCGGGCGCAGACCATGCCAGACCGGCGACCGCGACAGCCACGGCTGCGCGACCTGAGATAGCAATTCTCATGAGTTTCCCCTCGATTGGTGGTGCAGGCGTGCCGTCTTGGGCGGCTGGGTGCTGCACCGGTTGGTTGGCGTTTCGTCGGCGTCCCCGCGTCTTTGGCGCAGGTGACGGACCCAGCATAGCAGTTGCCGCGCTGGCGGCCATAGCTCGTTAGGCTAAGCCGTCCGGCGCGGCGCCTCGGGCATGGCCCGGCAGCGAAGTCGCCCCGGAACGACGGGATGTCGCGCCGGGGCAGGTTCGTTCGGAGCAGGGTGGTGGAGGCGGGGCGTCCTGCGGTCAGCGCATCGGCACGCTGTCGGTCCGGCGAGGGTTGCGGTCAGCGAAGCCGGTCGCTGCCGGCCGGCCGACCGGGCTGCGCCACGGCACCAGCATCGACACGCGCTCGCGGTAGCGGCGGTACTCGTCGCCGAACAGCGCGATCAGGTCGCGCTCTTCGAGGGCAATGCCGACGAAGATGTAGGCGGTGGTCACCGCTGCGAACAGCAGGTGCCCGACCGTCATCGTCGGCGTGACCCAGAATGCGATGATGAAGCCGAGATAGATCGGGTGCCGGACGAAATTGTAGTACAGCGGCGTGCGGAAGCGCGGCGCGGGCATCTCGCGGCCGGCGAGATTGGTGATCACCTGATGCACGCCGAACAGCTCGAAATGATTGATCAGGAACGTGCTGGTGAACACGATCACCCAGCCGAGCATTGACACCCCGGTGATGGCCACGGCGACCTCGGGATTGTCGATCTGCCAGACCACGGCCGGCATCGGCCGCCATTGCCAGAACAGCAGCAGCAGCGTCAGACTCGCCAGCAGCACATAGGTGCTGCGCTCGATCGCGGCGGGGACATACTGCGTCAACCACTGCTTGAACGGCTTGCGCGCCATGACGCTGTGCTGAACCGCGAACAGCGTCATCAGGCCGAGATTGACGAGAAGCGCCTCGGCCATCGGCACGACGTCGCCAGCATCGATGGCCTTTGGTACCAGCATGCCTTCGACAAAGCCGATGGCGTAGAGGATCGTCATGAAGGAAATAACGTAGGATAGCAGTCCGTAGAGCAATGCGTTGAAGCGGGTCATGGTTGTCTCCTTTGGTTGCATCAATTCCGGGAGCCCGTGCATGCAGCTCAAATCCAGCGTCGACGCGGTTCGGCGTTGCTTCTGGGCAGAGCGCCAATCGAGAGCTTCTCAAGGACCGTTGCGCCGTCGAGCGGCGACGGAAGACGGTTGGCCGCGGCCCGGCATCGCTTCGATACACGGTCGCCGCGCGCTGTCGCCGTCTCGACCGGTGGTGCGATGTCCTCAATGAAGGCCGTGACAGCCATGGCGAACAAGCCGATGATTGCCACAATCCCTGCGATAATCGCTGTGCGCATCGCCGCGCTCCGTTGTGTTCGAAGACGAAGAGGTGAGGAAGCGCTGGAGCGTACGTGCGCTCAAAGCCGGATTCCTGCGGATCGATGAATGTCGGTCCCGGCTTTTTCAATTCGGTTCGATCACGTCATCGCGACGGAACTCGTGTGCGGCGGCCGGTAATGCGCCGCACGCATGAAGATGCGCGCATGTTCATGCCGGCGCACGGTCGTCCCGCAAGCGCGCTGCAATTCGGTGTTGTGGAAACGCGCTACGTCTACCACCGCGACCACGGCGTGCGACCGGTTGCGCCGATCGCCACCTCCGCCTCTGCGGCGCCGGTGAGCGCAGCCGCGGTGTCGGGGCCGACTACTTCAGCGCGTCGGACACCAGCCGGAATTTCTGGATGCGTTTTCCGGTGTCGACCTCGGCGGTGTAGACGTTGCCTTTGGCGTCGACTGCCATGGCGTGGATCCAGTGAAACTGGCCGGCGTTGCGGCCGTTGCGGCCGAAGCTGCCGACCACGCGGCCGTCGTCACGGCTGAGGATGCGGACCTCGTTGTTCTCGCCGTCGGCGGACAGCAGCCATGTCTGCTTCGGGTCGGGCCAGATCGCAAGGTCCCACACCGCGCCGTTGCCCAGCGTGTTCTTCTCGAAGAACCACTCCTTGACGAAGCTGCCGTCCTTCTTGAAGACTTGGATGCGGTTATTGATGCGGTCGCAGACATAGACCAGGCCGTCATTGCTGAGCTTCACGCAATGCACGGGATTGGCGAATTGCTGCGCCACCGGCGCGGCGGGATCGTAGGCGGCCTGCTTGTCGTCGTTGGGCTTGTTGCCATAGGCACCCCAGTGCCGCTTGTAGGCGCCGGTGGTGGCGTCGAACACGATGACGCGGCGGTTGCCGTAGCCGTCGGCGACGTAGATCTCGTTGGCATCCTTGTCGAGCGCGGTCTCGGCGGGCTTGCCGAGCTGCGTTGTGTCGTTGCTGCCCTTGCTCGGCGCGATCGATCCGATCTGCATCACGAACTTGCCGTCGAGGGTGAATTTCAAGATCGCGTTGTCGTTGTCGGCATTGCCGCCGACCCACACAAAACCCTTCTCGTCGACCTCGATGCCGTGCTCGCGGCCGACCCAGGTGTAGCCTTCGCCGGCGCCGCCCCACGAGCGCAGCAGGTTGCCGTCGGCGTCGAATTCCAGCACCGGCGGCGCCGACACGCAGCACTTTGAACGCGGTGGTACGAGAGCCGCACCTTTCTCATCGTCGGTGAGCGAGCGCGGCCGGTGGATCACCCAGATGTGGCCCTGCGTATCGACGGTGATGCCGCCGACCTGACCGAGGATCCAGTTGTTGGGCAGTGGCTTCGGCCACAATGCCTCGACCTCGAAGCGCGGAATGTCGGCGGCGCGGGCGCTGACGATGATGGCGAGCCATGCGAGGGCGGTACCGCCGATCGCAGCCAGCAAACCGGCCCGCCTCGACATCTGCATCATGGCAGCCTCCCTGATTTTTCGATGCGGGTTATCCCGCTTGGCAGAGAGTGAAGTACCGGCGTGGCGTGAAGTCAATCTTGCGCCGCGGTGCGAAACAGCAACTCCGCCGTCATCCTGAGGGGCGCGCACTTGCGCGCCTCGAAGGATGGGCCGCAAGGCTTCGTGGCCGCATCCTTTGAGGCTCGCCTGGCGGCGGAGCAAGCTCCGCCTGAGGCGAGCGCCTCAGGATGACGACGCTGGAATTGCGGTTCAGGAAGGCGGATGAAAATCCATCACGCTGCGCGACTTGTAGTCGTACAGTTTTCCGCTCTCCGTCCACGACGCCAGGCACATCGGCACGATGAATTCCGCGATCTGGTCCGGCGTCGGCAGTGTCGCCGGATCCTCGCCCGGAAAAACTGTGGCGCGCATCCGGGTACGGACCGGGCCGGGGCTGAACAGGTTGACGCGGATGGCGGTGGTGGCGGTCTCGGCGGCCCAGACGCGCACCAGCGCGTCGAGGGCTGCCTTGGAGGCGGCGTAGGGGCCGAGATAGGCGGGCGCGAGGCTGGCGGCGCCGGAGGTGATGAACACCGCGCGGCCGGCGTCGGACATTTTCAGCAATGGCTCCATGCAGCGGATCAACTGGAAATTCGCGGTGACGTTCAGCGCCATGCTGTCGGTCCATCGTTTCAGTTCGGTATGGCCGAGCGGCGAGGACGTGCCTGCCACGCCGGCATTGCCGACCAGGATGTCGAGCTTGCCGTGGCGCTCGTTGAGCGCGGCGCCGAGCCGGGCGATGCCGTCGGAGTCGGTGAGATTCAACGGCACCAGCGTCGCGCTGCCGCCGGCGGCGCGGATGGCGTCGTCGAGCTCTTCGAGGCCGCCTTGGGTGCGGGCGACGGCAATGATATGCGCACCAGCCCTGGCCAGCGCCAGCGCGGTGGCATAGCCGATGCCGCGCGAGGCGCCGGTGACGAGGGCAATGCGGGAGGCGAGGGGAAGGGGCATGAGCAAGCTCGTAACTCTCAGCGGTCGTCCCCGCGAAGGCGGGGATCCATACACAGTGAGGGTTATGATGCGGGAAAGCGCCCGTGTCTAATGGTGCGAGACACAAAATAGACGGAACTTATGGGTCCCCGCCTTCGCGGGGACGACCCGGAGTGTGCGGCGTCAGCTCGCTTCGGCGAGCAACGACAATTGCCGCGGGGCCTCGATCTCGCTCATGTCGGTGAGCGGGGTCGGGTAGTCGCCGGTGAAGCAGTGATCGCTGAATTTCGGATGGGCGGGATCGCGGCCGGGTTCGCCCATGGCGCGGTAGATGCCGTCGACCGAGACGAAGGCCAGCGAGTCGGCGCCGATCAGCTCGCGCATTTCTTCCAGCGTGTGGGTCGCGGCGAGCAGGCCGTTCCGGTCGGGCGTGTCGATGCCGTAATAGTCGGGATGGGTGATCGGCGGCGAGGCGATGCGGAAGTGCACTTCGCGGGCGCCGGCGTCGCGCATCATCTTGACTATCTTCTTCGAGGTAGTGCCGCGCACCAGGCTGTCGTCGATCAGTACGATGCGCTTGCCCTCGATGGCGGCGCGGTTGGCGGAGTGCTTCATGCGCACGCCCAACTCGCGCACGCTCTGGGTCGGCTGGATGAAGGTGCGGCCGACATAGTGATTGCGGATGATGCCGAGTTCGAACGGCACGCCGGACTGCCTGCTGTAGCCGATTGCGGCGGGGACGCCGGAGTCCGGCACCGGCACCACCACGTCGGCTTCCACGTGGGTCTCGCGGGCGAGCTGCGCGCCCATCGCCTTGCGCACGTCGTAGACCGAGCGACCGCCGACCACCGAATCCGGCCGTGCGAAATAGATGTATTCGAAGATGCAGGGACGCGGCGGCACCGGCGCAAACGGTTTGTGGCTCTGCATGCCGTTCTTGTCGAACACGATGACTTCGCCGGGCTCGATGTCGCGGATGTACTTGGCGCCGATGATATCGAGCGCGCAGGTTTCCGAAGCCAGGATCGGCGAGCCGTCGAGTTCGCCAAGCACCAGCGGACGGATGCCGAACGGATCGCGCGAGCCGACCAGCTTCTTGTTGGTCAGCGAGACCAGCGCATAGGCGCCCTCGATGGCGCGCAGCGCCTCGATGTAACGGTCGATGAAGCGGTTGCGCTTGGAATGGGCGACAAGGTGCAGGATCACCTCGGTGTCGGTGGTCGACTGCATCATGGCGCCGTTGCGCACCAGCTCGCGGCGCAAGGTCAGGCCGTTGGTGAGGTTGCCATTGTGGGCCACCGCGAAGCCGCCGGCATTGAGCTCGGCGAACAGCGGCTGCACGTTGCGCAAAATGGTTTCGCCGGTGGTGGAGTAGCGGGTGTGGCCGACGGCGGCGGTGCCGGGCAGGCGCTCGATCACTTCGCGGCGGGAGAAGGTGTCGCCGACCAGGCCGAGCCGGCGTTCGCTGTGAAAGCGGCCATTGTCGAAGGAGACGATGCCGGCCGCTTCCTGGCCGCGGTGCTGCAAAGCGTGCAGGCCGAGCGCGGTGATGGCGGCGGCATCGGGATGACCGAAGATGCCGAACACGCCGCACTTCTCGCGCAACATGTCGCCGTCGAGGTCGCTGTCGCGGAGGTTGCGGTGGTGATCTGGCTCAAGGTCCGGTTTTGCTGCGTCGTGGGAAGGGCTTTGCATGGGGGTCATCGCCTCTCTGGTCGCAAGAAACCTGGAACCACTATTTCGTGGGCTTGCCGTCGATCAGCTTTTTCAGGCTGTCGCGAGCAGGTTTGGAATAGCCATCGGCCGCGCCAGCGGGGGCCGCCGGCTCGGTGTCAGTCTGTTCCTCATCGGGCTTATTTTTCTTGAACTTCTTCAAGATGGTGTTCTCGGGGTCATCCGGCAAGAGCGCCATCAGCCAATCGCCGGTAGATTTCAGCACGGTCAGCGACTTGGCACCCGTCACCCAGTCCGGCCGCTGCTTGTCGGGAACCAGCCAGCTGAAGAACAGGAACGCCACCACCACGATCAGCAGGCCGCGGGCGAGGCCAAACAGGAAGCCGAGGGTGCGGTCGAGCGCGCCGATCCGCGAATCGAGGATCATGTCGGAGATCCGCACGGTGACGATCGAGACCACGATCAGCGTGCCGATGAACAGGCCCGCGATCACCGCGACGGTGGCGATGGTGTCGTTGGCGATATAGCCCTTGGCGGCGGGCAGCATCTTCGGGAAGGCGTAGAGTGTGACGAGCGCGGCGGCGCCCCATGCGGCGATGGAGAGAATCTCGCGCATAAAACCGCGGACCATCGCGAGCAGGCCGGAGATCAGCATCACCCCGAGCAGGACAAGGTCGAGAATCGTTATCGGCATCGGCTGGTCAGGTCCGCTCGGTGGTCTCGAAATCGCGAATCGGCGAGAATCTGCCGGTCAGCGTGACGGTGATATGGCACGTCCGGCAAGGCCGGAAAACAGCTAACGGCCCCATCATCCCATCATTGTTCCGATGGCTTAATGGAGTATGTCGGGGCCGGCCGCGTCAGCTAGGGTATAGCGGCGCCGGCCGGGGTCGTCACGCCGCTTCAGCCATTGTCGCGCTTGAATCGGGCCGGCGCGGTATTTTTCTCCGCATCTGTGCTTTTGCTGTTGTCCACTTTCGCGCGCGGACTGCCGCGGGCGGCGATGTCGGCGACCAGGCTGGTCAGCCCGCCCATGGTGTTGAGGACCAGCCCGGCGTCGCCCATCGGCTCGCCGCGCGCCGATTCCGGCAGGATAGCGCGGCCGAAGCCGAGCTTGGCGGCTTCCTTCAACCGCGCCGAGGTCTGCGCCACCGGACGCACCGCGCCGGACAGCGAGACTTCGCCGAAATACACCGCATCCGGCGGCAGCGGCGCATTGGCCAGCGACGACACCAGCGCCGCAGCGGCGGCGAGATCGGCAGCCGGCTCCTGGATGCGCAAGCCGCCGGCGACGTTGAAATAGACGTCGTAGCCCGAGAGCTTGACGCCGCAATGCGCTTCCAGCACCGCCAGCACCATCGACAGCCGGTTGGAATCCCAGCCGACCACGGCGCGGCGCGGCGTGCCCAGTGTCGTCGGCGCCACCAGCGCCTGCAGTTCCACCAGCACCGGGCGGGTGCCCTCCATGCCGGCGAACACCGCGGTGCCGGGGCTGCCGAGATCGCGGCCGGACAGGAACAGCTCGGACGGATTGGAGACCTCGCGCAGGCCGAGCCCGGTCATCTCGAACACGCCGATCTCGTCGGTGGGGCCGAAGCGGTTCTTCACCGCGCGAAGAATGCGGAACTGCTGCGAGCCCTCGCCCTCGAACGACATCACGGCATCGACCATGTGCTCGACCACGCGCGGGCCGGCGATCTGGCCGTCTTTTGTCACGTGGCCGACCAGGATGATGGTGGCGCCGCTCTTCTTGGCAAAGCGGATCAGCGCCTGCGCCGAGGCGCGCACCTGGGTCACCGTGCCGGGCGCGGATTCCACCGTGTCGGTCCACATGGTCTGGATCGAATCGATCACGATCAGCCGCGGCGTGGCGCCTTCCGACAAAGTGGCGACGATGTCCTCCACCGAGGTCTCGGCGGCGAGCTGCACCGAGGCGTCGGCGAGGCCGAGCCGCGACGCCCGGAGCCGCACCTGGGCCACCGCTTCTTCGCCGGAGATGTAGACCACGCGGTGGCCGGCGCGGGCCATCAGCGAGGTCGCCTGGGTCAGCAGCGTCGACTTGCCGATGCCGGGATCACCGCCGATCAAGAGCACCGAGCCGCGCACAAAACCGCCGCCGGTGACGCGGTCGAGTTCGCCCATGCCGGAGGGAATCCGCGGAGCATCTTGGCTCTTGCCGGTGAGCGTCTCCAGGTTGAACAGCCGGCCGCGCCGCTTGGAGCGGATCGACGCCGGCATGGTGGTGGCGCCGGTGGTATCCTCCTCGGCCAGTGTGTTCCACTCGCCGCAGGATTCGCACTTGCCCTGCCAGCGATTATAGGCCGCGCCGCAGTTCTGGCAGACGAAGGAGAGGACGTTTTTGGCCATGAGGATTCGCTGTCGGGAGAGAGTAATGCGGGCGGTAGCTAACACGGATGCCGACGATTAACTGATGCCAAGCAAATCAAAAACACTTCCAGGCGTATCGGCTCGAAGCGCAACTATTACTTGACTTCTCATTCATCGTGTTCATGTTTTGTTCGTCAAGTCAATGGAGGGCTTACGCTGACGTTTGCTACAGCGAAAGAAGTCGTCCTTTTCGTTCTTGCGATCTATGTCGCACTTCTTTCGACTTGGAATTTGAGCTTGGGATGATCCAATAGAGTTTGTCATGATGCAACGGCGCGTGCGGGCTCGTGCTAGTAGGCATTCCAGAACATGCTCAGCCCCGCCGCGATCATGATGCCGTCCATCATCAGCCTGAACGCGTCCGGGTCTAGCTTCAGCACAAAGCGCTTGGCAACGAAGGCGCCGACCATCAGCGACGAACCGGCGATCAGGCCCTTCAGCGCGACCTCCCAGGTCAGCGCGCCAAACTGCTGGAAAGTGACGGACTTCGCCAGGTAGAGGCCGAGCGAACTCGCTGCCTCGGTGGCGAGGAACGCGCCCTTGGTCAGGCCGTAGAACAGAAACAGCGGCACGCTGAGCGGTCCGGTGGAAACCACGATGCCGGTGAGATAGCCGATGACGGCGCCGCCGAGTGCGAGGTGCCACAGCCTGATCGTGAACTGGTGCCGCGCCAGCCAGTGCCGGACCGGCACCATGGCGATCAGGAAGACGCCGATGGCGATGTCCACCGCGTGCGACGGCAGCACAAGGAGGGTGCGCGCGCCAAGGGCGGCGGCGGGAATGCCTGACACCGAATAGGCCGCGCAGGCACGCCAGTCGACCTCGCGCCACCACGCCAGGATGCGCGACAGGTTGGCCATCACCGCGGCCACCGCCATGATCGGCACCGCCTGCTTCGGCCCGAACTCGTAGACCAGCACCGGCACCAGCATGATCGACGAGCCGGTGCCGACGATACCCGAGATGGTGCCGGCGATCAGGCCGACCGCGAGGACGAAGATGAAACCGTAATCCACGACCGGCCCCTTTTGCGACCAGCCTAGCTATGACCCCGCGAGTCGTGCGGGATATTTCGCAGGCGCGCGACCGCAATGCGCGGCGGCGTCAGCTCACAGCCAGGATCGGAAGCTCGAGCACGAAGCGGGTGCCGCCGTTGGCTCCGGCGGCGATCGTCAGCCGGCCCTGCAGCTGGCGCACCAGGCCCTTGATCACCTTGAAGCCGAGACTGCTGCGCGGCAGGTCGATGTCGAAGCCTTCGGGAAGGCCGACGCCCTGGTCGGCGACTTCCAGATGCAGCAGGCCGTCGATCTCGCGGGCGGTGACGTCGACGGCGCCGTGGCTGCCGGGGTAGGCGTATTTCACCGCGTTGGTGACCAATTCGTTGATGATCAGGCCGAGCGGGATCGCGTGGTCGGCGGAGATCGCGAGGTTGTCTGCATGGCAGCGCAGCGGGTGGTTAGGCGCCGTCGCCTGCAGGTTCTTGCACAGTTCGGCGAGGAAATCGGCCAGTTCGACGAAGCCGATCTTGTTGCCGCGCCACAGGTGATCGTGAACCTGGGCGATGGTGTTGACGCGGGCGCTGGCGTCATCAAGTGCGTTGCGGACGTCCTGCGACAGCGCGCTGCGCGCCTGTACCCGCAGCAGTCCGACGACGGAAGTCAGGCTGTTCTTGACGCGGTGGCTCATCTCGCGGGTCAGCAACGCCTGATGTTCCAGCGCGCGCTGCAGCTCGGCATCGGCCTGCTGGCGCTCGATGGCGATGCCGAGCAGGGCGGCAAAACCTTCGAGATAGGAGGCGTCGCCGGCGTCGAACTTGCCGGCGTCGGCACTGTCCACTTCAAGGACGCCGAACGACGTGTCACCCTTGCCGCCGCCGGGAATCAGCACATTGATGGCGCGCTTGATGCCGTGGTCGGACAGCAGTTTTGGCGTGCGGAACCGGGTTTCCGCTTCCAGATGGTTGGATACCACGGCCTTGCCGGTTTGATAGGCGAAACCGGCCGGCGACTCGATATCGGTCCCGAGAGAGACCACGCCGACCGTTCCCGGCGCCCAGCCGACGCCGGCGCGCACCAGCAGGCGGTTGTCCTCGGCGATGTACTCGAGAACCTTGGCGAACTTCGTCTCCATGCCTTGGGCGCAGAGTTCGGTGGCGCGCTGCAGGATCTGGCCGAAATCGCGGCTTTGCAGCGCGTGATGGGCAAATTCGCCGAGCAGGGACTGCTGCCGCAATCGGTAGCGCAGTTCGTCGCGGCGGCCGCCTGTGGCGGAAGGCATGTCTGTCGGTTCGATGGAGCTGGATGGCATCAAGGGCGTCCTGTACCCGACAAATCAGGCTCTCCAGTACGGTACGATCGGCCCGCTGTCTAATTTCGCCGCCGGGAATGCGGGACATCCCGGACCATGCGCGATGCGGCCGGGGCGCGCTGAAGGCCGTACTTGGCGGGTTCCACGCGGAGGACGATGGCCTGCGGCGGCGGTGTCGGCTCGCCGCGCCGACCTTGCAACGCCGCGATCGCGCCGGAATCCACTGCGCCGCCTCTGCCATCAGTCTTGCCGGCGATCGGCTGCAAAGTCAGCCGTCATTGCCAGCGCAGCGAAGCCGTCCGCAGCGCGACGGCGCACGGCTGCGGGACGATATTCTTCCTCGCCTGTTGGTTACTGCAAATTAACGCGCGTCGGCCAAGAACAACGAGAGGTGGCGTGGATCGGCGATGCGTCGCGTGAGGTCCGCCCGCGTCCGGCAGAGCGGTGCAGGCGATCGATGAGCGCATTATCTTCAGCCACGGGATTATGCCACGATAGCGGATTGCAGACGGTCAACGCGCAGGCCGCGCGGGTCCGCTGGCTTTTGACCGCGCTGCTGCTTGGCGCCGTCCTGGCGGTGCCATTCTTCCTGGTCGAGGTCCCGCCGGTGCTGGACTATCCGAACCACCTCGCGCGCTACTTCGTTCTGGCGCATCCGGATGATCCCGTGCTGTCGCAGATGTACGCGCCGCACTGGCGGATCCTGCCCAACCTCGGCATGGATGTGATCGGCGTGGCGCTTCTGCAGATTGCCGATGTGCACGTGGCCGGGCGGCTGCTGCTGGCGCTCAGCCTGTTCGCGCCGGTGGCCGGCGTGATCATCTACAGCCGCGTGATGTTCGGCCGGTTCTCGTACTGGCCGCTGGCGTCCGGCACCGTCGCGTACAACGCTGCGTTCCTGCTCGGCTTCATGAACTTCCTGCTGTCGCTCGGCCTCGCACTGACCGTCGCGGCAGCATTTGCCTTGCTGCGGCGGCGCGGTCATCCGTTGATCGCCGCCGGCGTCGGCGCGGTGGCGGCGTGCATCGTGTTTTTTGCGCATATTTTTGGTGTGATACTGCTCGGCCTGTTGGTCGGCAGCGCGGAATGCGCGCGGTTGTGGCGCGCGCGATCCTCCGCAACGGTGGTGCGCGACGCCTGGCACAGTGCCGGGGGCCTGGCGCTGATGTTCGCGCCGGCGCTGACGCTGTTCCTTCTCTGCCCGCTGTCCGACGTGCCGTCCTCGGTCGGCGAGTGGCGCGGGCCGCAAAAGCTGTGGGCGGTGTTCGCACCGTTCATGACCACCAACGTGAACCTCACCTTGCTGACGGCGCTGGTGGTGTTCTGCTTTGCGGTGACGGCCTGGCGCAATGCCGTGGTCGCGCCGGGGATCGCACTGGCGATGGCGGTGCTGAGCGTGGTGTTCGTGCTGGCGCCATCGGCAATCGGCAACGGCACCTTCATCGATCTGCGGATCGCCGTGATGATCGCGCTGTTGCTGTTTGCCGGCGTACAGCCCCGCCTGGCGCGGCGTCACGCCGTTGCGGCAGGGCTTGTCTTCGCGGCGTTGATCGCGCTGCGCGGGGCGTATGTTGCGACGACCTGGTACGACCGCCGCCACGACGTGGCGGACCTGCGGGCCGCGATCGCTGCGGTGACGCCCGGC
>DATCUS010000147.1:0-11990 GCA_036561845.1 Tardiphaga sp.
CTGCGCTGCCGGTGGCAACGGCTTGCGCGGTGCCTCGTCCGTTTCGGTTGCAGATGTGGAAGGAGTGTCGTTCATCTCGTTTTCCCGCTGAACCGGCGCGCTCGGCATGCGTTAGCACCGTTCGGATATGCACTGATCATCTCTCGACCATGAGTATATAAAGGCAATTCTTACATTTGGCATATTCGCATGCGACTCAATCTCTTCTCATACGACGGGGCGCGCTGAGGCTGGCCGCACCGTTGCCCGTCCTCTGCCGCGATGTTCCCAACTCATGCCGCCAGTAAGATTTGCACTCCCTGTCGAGGTGCCCGGCCTGGCAGCCCGCCGGATCGCCGCCGATATTCTCGATGGCGTGCTGCAGAAGCATCGGACGCTCGACGAGCAGCTCGAGGGTGCGGGTGCGCATCCCGGCCTGAAAGCCCTGTCGGACCGCGACCGGGCATTGATGCGCCGCCTGGTCGCGACGATTCTTCGTCGATTGGGAACGCTCGGCCATGTGCTCGGCAAGCTGCTCGACAAGGGCATCCCCACCGATGCGCCGCGGGCGCAGAGCGCGCTGCTGATCGGCGCCGCGCAGATCCTCTGGATGGATGTTCCGGATCACGCCGCGGTCGATCTGTCGGTGCGGATGGTCCAGTCGGATCGGCGCGCGGCGAAATATGCCGGCCTCGTCAACGCCGTGCTGCGCCGCTGCGCCCGCGAGGGCCATCCGCTGATCGACGAGATCGCCGGCCAGTCGCTCGACATTCCGCCCTGGCTGATGGCGCGCTGGACGGCGAATTACGGTGAGGAGACCGCCCGGGCGATCGCCGTCGCGCTTAGCTACGAGCCATCCCTCGATCTGACCGTGAAATCGGATGCCGCCGCCTGGGCGACCCGCCTGCATGGCGAGGTGTTGCCGACCGGATCGGTGCGCACCCTGTTGCAGGGCTCGGTGACGATGCTGCCCGGATTCTCCGATGGCCAGTGGTGGGTGCAGGATGCCGCAGCCGCCCTGCCGGCCCGTTTGTTCGGCGACCTCAAAGGCAAGACCGTCGTCGATCTGTGCGCGGCGCCGGGCGGCAAGACCGCGCAGTTGATTCATGCCGGCGCCCGCGTCACCGCCGTCGACCGGTCGCAGAACCGGGTCGCCCGGTTGCGCGAAAACCTCGCCCGGCTGTCGCTGGAGGCCGAAACGGTGGTCGCCGACGGCGCCGAATGGCAACCTGCGGCTGGCCACGACGGTTTTGACGCCGTGCTGCTCGATGCGCCCTGCGCCTCCACCGGCACCATCCGCCGGCATCCGGATGTCGCCTGGCTGAAGCAGGAGTCCGACATCATCCTGCTGACCGCCCTGCAGCGCCGCCTGCTGCAGAACGCGGTCGCTATCCTGAAGCCGGGCGGAACCCTGGTCTATTGCACCTGTTCGCTGGAGCCCGAAGAGGGCGAGCAGGCCATCGCCGCCCTGCTGGCCACCGATTCCAGCATGCGCCGCGCGCCCATCGCGCCCGGCGAGGTCGCCGGTCTGACCGAAATCGTGACCGCCGACGGCGACCTGCGCACCCTGCCCTGCCACCTGCCTCACGCCGACCCCCGGCTCGGCGGTCTTGACGGTTTCTATGCGGCGCGGCTGGTTAAAGCCTGATATTTACAGGTTATTTTTGCGAATCGGCCAACTTCCACAGGAAGCTGGCCGATTAGTGTGTGTTGAGCGCGTTTCCGGATTAAAAGGATTCGCAGCAAAGTTTAATAATCCCAGGGCTCATTCCCAAGGCGCGCGTGGTCGCTCATCGCAGACGTATTTCGAGACTGATCCTTGCCCGCTTCGCGCGGAACGCGTTGTCGCGCGCGTCTGGCGGACCGGTTGCATTGGCGCGGCTGTGGCCCGGCCGCACCGACCGGCTGATCATCGCGCCCCATGACCTGCGTACCGCCGACGCCACCCGCGCCGCCGAGATCTATGCCGGACGATTCGTGTTCGCCGGCAAGATCGTCACCTGCCACGGCCGCTCCATCTTCGATCTGGAGCCGCCGTCGGAGGATTGGGAGGTCGCGCTGCTCGGCTTCGGCTGGCTGCGCCATCTGCGCGCCGCCGACACCGCCATCACCCGTGCCAATGCCCGCTCGCTGGTGGATGACTGGATCTCCAATCCGAAACGCAAGCGGCCGATCGGTCGCCGCGCCGACGTGCTGGCACGGCGCATCATCTCGCTGCTGTCGCAGGCGCCGCTGGTGCTCGGCGACACCGACGGCAAGTTCTACCGCCGCTACCTGCGCGCGCTGACCCGCGAAATTCACACCCTGCGCTACACCATGGCGGATACCGCCGATGGCGTGCCGCGGCTGCAGGCGCTGATCGCGCTGTGCTACGCCTCGCTGTGCCTCGCCAATCAGGCGCGCCACATCCGCACCGCCACGCGAAAACTGTCCGACGAATTGCAGCGCCAGATCCTGCCTGACGGCGGCCATATCTCGCGCAATCCGGGCGCGCTCATCGAGCTGCTGATCGATCTCCTGCCGTTGCGGCAGACCTTCGCCGCGCGCAACATCGCGCCGCCGCCGGCGCTGCTCAACGCCATCGATCGCATGATGCCGATGCTGCGCTTCTTCCGCCACGGCGACGGTTCCTTCGCGCTGTTCAACGGCATGAGCAACGCGCCGTCGCACCTGCTGGCCACCCTGCTGGCCTATGATGACACCCACGGCGCGCCGATGGCGCACATGCCGCATACCGGTTTCCAGCGGCTCGACGCCGGCGCCATGACGTTGATCATGGACACCGGCCCGCCGCCGCCGCCCAATGTCAGCCACGACGCCCATGCCGGCACGCTGTCGTTCGAATTGTCATCCGGCACGAGCCGGATCGTGATCAATTGCGGCATGCCCAGCACCGGCCGCGACAACTGGCGCGCTTTTGCGCGCAGCACGCCGGCGCACTCCACCGTCACCTATCACGGCGCGTCGTCGTGCCAGTTCATCGAGCGCTCGGCGATGAAACGCTTTCTGCATGGCGCGCCGATCGTCACCGGCCCCCAGGTGGTGGAGAGCTATCGCGAGGTAACGGCCAGCGGCACCATGCTGACGACCTCCCATGACGGCTATCTCAGCCGCTTCGGCGTCGTCCACCGCCGCATCCTGAGCATGGCGGAGGACGGCAACCGGCTCGACGGCGAGGACATCCTGGCGGCCGCGCCGGGCGCCCGCATCAAGGGTGCCAATACCGACTACGCGCTGCGCTTTCACTTGCACCCCTCGGTCAAGGCAAGCCGGCTCTCCGACGCCCGCGGCGTCATGCTGGTGCTTCCCAACCGCGACGTCTGGACCTTCGAGGCGCTCGACGACAAGGTCGAACTGGAAGACAGCGTGTTCCTGGCCGGCAATGACGGGCCGCGCCGCACCGCGCAGATTGTGATCCACCAGAATTCCAGGCAGGCCGCCAGCGTGCGCTGGAGTTTTGTCCGGTCCAACGCCTCGGCCTCGGCCACGTCGGCGCGCCGCAACGCCCGCCGCGAGCCTGAATTGCCGCTGTAGGGGTTCGATCCCAGGCGCTATTCGGTGCACGTTGTGCACGACAGCGAAAACTGCTAATCGACCCTCGCTCGCGCGACTGGCGACCTTGGATGGAGCACCATCGGGAAGCGCGAGCCATATCTGCCGCGCGCCTGGGCATCGTATTCCTTCAACCAGAGGATTTTGCCCATGACCGATCACCCGCGTAAGATCACCCGCGCATTGTTGTCCGTTTCCGATAAGTCCGGACTGATCGAATTCGCGCGCGCGCTGGCCACTCACGGCGTCGATCTGGTGTCGACCGGCGGCACCGCCAAGGCGCTTGCCGCCGCCGGCCTCAAGGTCTCCGACGTGTCCGACCTCACCGGCTTTCCGGAGATGATGGACGGTCGGGTCAAGACGCTGCATCCCAAGGTGCATGGCGGACTGCTGGCGATCCGCGCCAATGCCGAGCACGCCAAGGCCATGAAGGATCACGGCATCGCGCCGATCGATCTGCTGGTGGTGAATCTCTATCCGTTCGAGGCCACCGTCGCCAAGGGCGCGGCCTACGAGGACTGCATCGAGAACATCGATATCGGCGGCCCCGCGATGATCCGCGCGGCGGCGAAGAACCACGACGACGTCGCCGTGGTGGTCGAGCCTGCGGACTATCAGTCGGTGCTCGACGAACTCGCCACCAACAAGGGTTCGACCACGCTGACGCTGCGCCGCCGTCTGGCGGCAAAGGCCTATGCGCGCACCGCGGCCTATGACGCCGCGATCTCCAACTGGTTCGCCGAACAACTCAAGATCCAGACGCCGGATTTCCGCACCATCGGCGGCCGGCTGATCCAGTCGCTGCGCTACGGCGAGAACCCGCACCAGACCGCCGCCTTCTACCGCACGCCGGATGCGCGGCCGGGCGTCACCACCGCGCGCCAGCTGCAGGGCAAGGAACTGTCCTACAACAACATCAACGATACCGACGCGGCCTATGAGTGCATCGCCGAGTTCGATGCGCAGCGCACCGCGGCCTGCGTCATCGTCAAGCACGCCAATCCCTGCGGCGTCGCCGAAGGCTCCGACCTGATCAGCGCCTATCGCAAGGCGCTGGCCTGCGATTCCACCTCGGCATTCGGCGGCATCATCGCGCTCAACCGTACGCTGGACGCAGAGACCGCGCGCGCCATCACCGAAATCTTTACCGAGGTCATCGTGGCGCCCGACGCCACCGAGGAAGCCATCGCCATCGTTGCAGGAAAAAAGACGCTGCGGCTGCTGCTGGCAGGCAGCCTGCCCGACCCCCGCGCGCCTGGCCTGACCTACAAGACCGTCGCCGGCGGCCTGCTCGTTCAGTCACGCGACAACGCCGTGGTCGACGACATGACGTTGAAGGTGGTGACAAAACGCCAGCCCACCGAAGCGGAACTGCGCGACCTCAAATTCGCCTTCCGGGTGGCCAAGCACGTCAAGTCCAACACCATCGTCTATGCCAAGGATCTCGCCACCGTCGGCATCGGCGCCGGCCAGATGAGCCGTGTCGACTCAGCTCGTATCGCCGCGCGAAAGGCGGAGGATGCTGCCGAAGCACTCAAGCTCGCGGCGCCGATGACCAGGGGTTCGGTGGTCGCCTCCGACGCGTTCTTCCCGTTCGCCGACGGCATGCTGGCCTGCATCGAGGCCGGCGCCACGGCGGTGATCCAGCCCGGCGGCTCGGTGCGCGACGACGAGGTGATCAAGGCCGCCGACGATGCGGGCATCGCCATGGTGCTCACCGGCGTGAGGCATTTCAGGCACTGAACCTTTTTCCCTCTCCCCCGCGCGAAGCGAAGCTTCGCTGGGTGGGAGAGGGTGGATCGAAGGCGCGAAGCGACTTCGAGACGGGTGAGGGGTAGCCACCAACTCCGAGCCGCGCCGCTCCCCCTCATCCGCCTTCGCTTCGCGAAGGCACCTTCTCCCACAAGGGGAGAAGGAAGAACGCGCGCTTCTACTTCTACTTATCCTTCACCCGCGCCAGCAGTCCAAGCCCCGCCACGAAGAACAGCACCAACACTGCCATGCCCGCCTTCTGACTCGCGGTCACGGCCGTGACGAGTCCGATCAGCAGCGGGCCGATGAATGACGTGACCTTGCCGGTCAGCGCGAACAATCCAAAATACTGCGCGATGCGATCCTGCGGCGCCATGCGGATCAGCAGCGTGCGCGACGCTGCCTGCAGCGGTCCGCCGGCCATCCCGATCAGGCAGCCGAGCAGCAGATAGGCCTTTTCCGCAGGTGCCGCGAACAGGCTGCCGCCGGGCACCGGCGGCGTCACCTTCATGAACAGGATCGTTTCCTTGTCGATCAGCAGGATGCCGGCGATCGACAGCAACAGCAGCAGCATGCTGCCGGCGATCACGCGCTTGGGCCCCAGCAGATCGTCGAGCCGGCCGCCGAGGAATGCGCCGATGGTGCCGGCGATGGCCAGCGTGATACCGAAGCTGCCGATCTGGATCGTGTTCCAGCCGAAGGTGCCGGCGGCATAGATGCCGCCGAAGGCGAACAGCGACACAAGGCCGTCGGTGTAGATCATGTTGGCGATCAGGAACGCCATCATCGAGCGATGCCGCGGTAGTTCGCGCAGCGTGTGGTGCAGGTCGGCCAGGCCCTCGCGCATCGCTTTGGCCGGCGACAGCTTTGCCGGGAAATCCGGCGTCAGCAGGAACATCGGCAGAACGAAGACCACGAACCACAGTCCGCTCAGCGGCGCACTGATGCGATCGCCCTGGAACGTCGCGGGATCGAGTCCGAACAGCGGGGTGAGGCCGAACAGCGTGCGGCCGGTGGTCGGGCTCGCAGCGAGGAATCCAAGCACGAGGATCAGGCTGAGGATACCGCCGACATAGCCCAGCGCCCAGCCGGAGCCGGACAGCCGGCCGATCTTGTCCGGGGGCACCAGCGACGGCATCATCGCGTTATTGAACACCGTGGCGAATTCGACGCCGATGGTCGCGAAACCATAGGCGATCAGCAACGGAAGGATGAGTGAGGAATCGCCCGGTTTGCCGATCCACATGATGCAGGCGCCGATCACGAAGATTGCGCCGAAGCCGGCAATCCACGGCTTGCGCTGTCCGCTGGCATCGGCGATGGCGCCGAGTACCGGCGAGGCCAGCGCGATGACCAGCCCCGCTGCCGCCGTGGCAAACCCCCACAGCGATTGTCCGGTGGCTGGATCGGAGGCCACGCGGGTGGCGAAATAGGGTGCGAACACGAAGGTCGTGATCAGGCTGAAATAGGGTTGCGCCGCCCAGTCGAACAGCATCCAGCCGATGACGGCGGAGCGCGGCGGATAGGTGAGAGCCGGTGCATCGGCCGTCGGTTCGTCAGCTGCGGCCGTAAGCGCCATGTCTCATCCTTGCGAATCACCGGGGCGTTGTGCCTGCCGCATCAAAAGCCATATAGCATTCATATGGTTGATTGATTGTGGCAGCCCCTTCGTCGGAGCAAACGATGATTCCGTTCACGACCCTCCGCTGCAGGCTGCTTGTCGCGCTCGTCTTGATTGTCGCGCATGCCGGATTGGCGAGCGCGCAGGACCAGCGCCTCGGCACCACGGCTCCCGCGGTCGCCAACATCCAGCCCGTCGTCGCCAGACACGGCATGGTGGTCGCGCAGGAGCGACTCGCGGCGAAAGTCGGCGCCGACGTGCTGGCGCGCGGCGGCAACGCAGTCGACGCGGCCGTAGCCACTGGCTTCGCCATGGCGGTGAGCTATCCGCGCGCCGGCAATATCGGCGGCGGCGGCTTCATGGTGATTCATTCCGCCGATCACCAGGAAGACATCACCATCGATTATCGCGAGACCGCGCCGGCGGCGACCACCCGCAACATCTTCCTGGGCCCCGACGGCAAGCCGGATGACGCGGCGTCGCGTTTCTCCGCGCTCGGCATCGGCGTGCCCGGCACCGTGGCCGGCCTGGCGCTGGCACTCGACAAATACGGTTCGCGAAAGTTCTCGCTGTCCGACCTGCTGCAGCCGGCAATTGCACTGGCACGCGACGGTTTTGCGATCGCCGATGATACCGCGGCCACGCTGACAGAGATGCAGCGGCGCACAGCGCGCTGGTCGTCATCGGTCAAGATCTTTTCGCGCCCCGACGGCACGCCGCTGCAGCCCGGCGACAACCTGGTGCAAAGCGATCTCGCCGCGACTCTGACGTCGATCGCCGCGCAGGGGCCGCGCGGCTTCTACGAGGGACCGGTGGCGGAAAAGCTGGTGAGCGGCATTCGCGGCGCTGGCGGCATCTTCACCACCGACGACCTCAAGTCCTACCAGCCGGTGATCCGCTCGCCGGTGCGCGGCAACTATCGCGGCTACGACGTCGTTTCCATGCCACTGCCGTCGTCCGGCGGCACCGTGCTGATGGAGACGCTGAATATCCTCGAGGGCTTTCCGATGCGCGAGATGAAACAGGGCAGCGCGCCGTCGCTGCACCTGATCATCGAGGCCATGAAACGCGCTTACGCCGACCGCGCGCGCTATCTTGGCGATCCCGCCTTCGTCAATGCGCCGATCGCCAGCCTGCTCTCGAAGGACTATGCTGCACAACAGCGCGCCTCCATCGATCTCGATCGCGCTACGCCATGGACCGACGCGCTGTCCGCGGTGCCGCCACGCGAGGGCAGCAACACCACGCATTATTCCGTGGTCGATGCCGCCGGCAATGCGGTGAGCAACACCTACACGCTGAACTTTCCCTATGGCGTGGGGCTGGTGGCGGAGGGCACCGGCGTGCTGCTGAACAACGAGATGGACGATTTTACTGCGGCACCCGGCGCATCCAATGCTTTCGGTCTGGTCGGCTTCGAGGCCAACCTGCCCGGCCCCAGCAAGCGGCCGCTGTCGTCGATGACGCCGACCATCGTGCTGAAGGACGGCAAACCGGTTCTTGTCACCGGCTCGCCGGGCGGCAGCCGCATTATCTCCACAGTAGTGCAGGTGATCGTCAACGCGCTGGACTACGACATGAATATCGCCGCCGCCGTGGCCGCGCCAAGGCTGCACCATCAGTGGCTGCCCGACGAGGTGCGGATCGAGCGCGGCTTTCCCGACCAGACGCTGAAGGCGCTGAGAGCGATGGGACACAGCGTGATCGAGCCGATGGGCCAGACCTCGGCCAATTCCATCGCGGTGACGCCGGACGGCTTGCTCGGCGCGCCCGATCCGCGTACGCCCGGTGCGGAAGCATCAGGATACTGACAGCCTGATGCCGTGGTCGAGCCGGTGAACAACGCCGGCCGTAATCAATGCTGGGGAGCATCGCCATGAGCACGGTTCAACCGGACAAGTCCGGCGCCATCGAAGTCGCCGAGATCGAAGATTCCAGCCTGCTGGCCTTTTACCGCGACATGAACGTGCCGGAACGGCGCACGTTCTGGGCCTGCGCCACCGGCTGGGCGCTCGACGGCATGGACTTCATGATTTACCCGCTGGTGATCGGCACCATCATTGCCATGTGGAAGGTCGATCCCGGCACGGCCGGCCTCGCCGGCACCGTGACCCTGCTGGCCTCGGCCATCGGCGGCTGGCTCGGCGGCTATCTTGCCGACCGCATCGGCCGGGTGCGGACGTTGCAGATCACCATCCTGTGGTTCTCCTTTTTCTCGCTGGTCTGTGCCTTCGTACAGGACTTCAACCAGCTTCTGGTGGCCCGCGCGCTGCTCGGTCTCGGCTTCGGCGGCGAATGGGCTGCCGGCGCCGTGCTGATGGGCGAGGCGATCCGGCCGCAATATCGCGGCCGCGCGGTGGGCTCGGTGCAATCCGGCTGGGCGATTGGCTGGGGCCTCGCGGTGCTGTCGCAGGCGATCCTGTTCTCCTGGCTGCCACCGGAAATGGCATGGCGCTGGATGTTCGCTGTCGGCGCACTGCCCGCATTGCTGGTGCTGTACCTGCGCCAATATGTGGAGGAGCCGGTGATCGCCGCCGAGACCCGCGCGCGGCAGAAGGCCAGCGGCGACCGGCCGAAGCTGCGGGAGATCTTCGCCGGTCCCATGCTGAAGACCACGGTGCTCGCCTCGCTGGCCGCCACCGGCTGCCAGGGCGGCTACTACGCCATCACCTTCTGGGTGCCGCGCTTCCTCACCACCGAGCGCAAGCTCTCGGTGGTCTCGTCCACCGGCTATCTCGCCGCGCTGATCATCGGCTCCTTCGTCGGCTATCTGGTCGGCGCCTGGCTCGCCGACAAGATCGGACGGCGCAACCTGTTCCTGACCTTCTCGCTGGGCGCCATCGCGGTCATCGTCGTCTACACGCAGGTGCCGCTGACCAATGAGGTGCTGTGGCTGCTCGGCTTCCCGCTCGGCTTCTTCGCCTCCGGCTACTTCTCCGGCATGGGCGCGTTCCTGACCGAATTGTATCCGACGCGGCTGCGCGGCTCCGGCCAGGGCTTCTGCTACAATTTCGGCCGCGGCATCGGCGCGCTGTTCCCGTTCCTGGTCGGCGCGCTCTCGACCACCACGACGCTCGGCAATGCCATCGCGATCTTCGCCGTACTGGCCTATGGACTATTCTTCATGGCCGCCTTCGCGCTGCCGGAAACCCGCGGACGTATTCTCTATGCAGACGCCTGATCTATCCAATGCGGCCCCGGCATGTCCGGGGCCGCAACCGATCCAGCACAGCGCCACGCGCTTCACGGTGCCGCGAGGCGCGGTGGACACCCACGCCCATGTGATCGGGCTGCCGCCCGACTACCCTTTCGTCGCGGCGCGCAGCTACACGCCGCCGGCAGCGACAGCAACCGAGTATCTTTCGATGCTGGATGCGACCGGCATGACCTATGGCGTGCTGACGCAAGTCAGCGTGCACGGCACGGACAACCGTCTGCTGGTCGAGACGCTGCAGGCGAACCGTGCGCGGTTGCGTGGCATCGCGGTGATTCCGCTGGATTGCCCGGAGAAGAACAAGGCCGCGCTGAAGGACGCCGGCGTGGTCGGACTGCGCATGAACGTGCTTTATGGCGGCGGTGTCGGTTTCGCGCAGCTCGAGGATTACGCAGCCCTGTGCGCGGAGATGGGCTGGCATCTCCAGTTCCTGATCGACGCCAAGGACATTCCGGCGCTGGCACCGCGCTTCGCAAAACTGCCGGTGCCGTTCCTGATCGACCACATGGGTCACTTTCCCACCACGCGCGGCATCGACGATGCCGGCTTTCAGGCGTTACTCGGCCTGGTCCGCGACGGCGCCTGGGTGCGGCTGTCCGGCGCCTATCGCACCAGCGTGCAAGGCGGGCCGCCATACAGCGACACGATTCCGTTCGCACGGCTGCTGGTGGAAGCCAATCCCGATCGCTGCGTGTGGGGATCGGACTGGCCGCACGTCGCCAACTGGGACGCCATGATGGGCGTCAGCGACTTGCTCGACCTGCTGGCCGACTGGGTGCCGGACGAAACGCTACGCAATCGCATTCTCGTCGACAATCCGCAGCAGTTGTTTGGATTTCCGGCGGTGTAGGCGAAGCACTCGCCGTTACTTCCCGACCGTATACGGCCCACCTCTGTCCAGCGCGCGCTGATACGCCGGCCGTGCGTGGATCTTCGCCAGCCATGCCATGGCGTTCGGATGGCCTTGATCGAGACCCGCGCGCGCCGAGGCGGCTTCAAGCGGAAAACTCATCTGGATGTCGGCCGCCGTGAATTCGCTGCCGGCAAACCATTCGCTCTTGCCAAGCTCGCTTTCCCAGAACGCCATGTGGGTCCTGAGTTGCGGATTGACCATGGTGTCCAGCGCCTTCGACGAGATCGCATTGACCAGCGGCCGCAACAGCAGCGGTGCGCGCTTCGGCATCATCCCGAAAATCAGCTTCAGCAGCAGCGGCGGCATAGCCGAGCCTTCGGCGTAATGCAGCCAGTAGGTGAAGCGCAGCCGCTCCGGCGTCTGCTCCGCCGGCATCAGCCGGCCATTGCCATAGGTGTCGACGATGTACTGAATGATCGCGCCGGATTCCGCGACGGTGTTGCCATTGTCGGTAATGACCGGCGACTTGCCGAGCGGATGGATGGCGCGCAGCTCGGGCGGCGCCAACATGTTGGACTGGCGCTGGTAGCGCACGATCTCATAGGACACGCCGAGCTCCTCGAGCAGCCACAGCACCCGCTGGGAACGCGAATTGTTGAGATGATGGACAGTCAGCATGGTCGACGCACCTCGTTTGTCCGGTCAGTTTATTGTCCGGGTATTATTGACGTCAATATAATCCGGGTATAAATGGGGACGAAACCCCTCATGATCTGAAAGCCTTATCATGGATCAGGCAACCGCAGTCTCGTTCACCGCATTTTCCGGCCACCACCGCCTCGCTTCCGGGCGGCTTGCCGAGGTGGCGCTCGCGGTCAAGATCGCCTCGGCCGGCGCGACGGCGCCGCCGATCATGATCTTCGACGATTCGACCGGCCGCTCCATCGATCTCGATCTGCGCGGCAGCCACCGCGAAATTGTCGCGCGGCTAACGCCGCCGGCCGAGATTCCCGAGGCGG
>DATCUS010000148.1:0-3015 GCA_036561845.1 Tardiphaga sp.
TCGAGTGGTGCTGGAGGGCAATAACCAGAAGCAGGCGGATTTTCTCTCCCGTTCCCTGGCCAAGGCCGATCCGGGCAAGCTGCATGACCTTCACATGATCATGCCCAGCGTCGGTCGTTCCGAGCACCTGGACCTGTTCGAGCGTGGCATTGCGCGCAAGCTCGACTTCTCCTTCGCCGGCACCCAGAGCCTGCGCATCAGCCAGTTGCTCGAAGACGGCCTGCTGGAAATCGGCGCCATCCACACCTACATCGAGCTCTATGCGCGGCTGGTGGTCGACCTGATTCCCAACGTGGTACTCAGCGCTGGCTTCATGGCCGACCGCGCCGGCAACATCTACACCGGCCCCAGCACCGAAGACACGCCGGCGCTGATCGAACCGGCTGCCTTCAGCGACGGCATCGTCATCGTTCAGGTCAATCAACTGGTGGACGATGTCAGCGACTTGCCCCGCGTCGACATTCCCGCGTCCTGGGTCGACTTCGTGGTGGTGGCCGACAAGCCGTTCTACATCGAGCCGCTGTTCACCCGCGACCCACGCCACATCAAGCCTGTGCACGTGTTGATGGCGATGATGGCGATCCGCGGGATCTACGAAAAACACAACGTCCAGTCCCTGAACCACGGCATCGGTTTCAACACCGCCGCCATCGAATTGATCCTGCCGACCTACGGCGAATCCCTCGGACTGAAGGGCAAGATCTGCCGCAACTGGACCCTCAATCCGCACCCAACCTTGATCCCGGCCATCGAAAGCGGTTGGGTCGAAAGCGTGCATTGCTTCGGCACCGAATTGGGCATGGAAAACTACATCGCCGCCCGACCCGACGTGTTCTTCACAGGGCGCGATGGCTCCCTGCGTTCCAACCGGATGTTCTGCCAGCTGGCCGGGCAATACGCGGTGGACCTGTTCATCGGCGCGACGCTGCAAGTCGACGGCGACGGCCATTCCTCCACCGTGACCCGCGGCCGCCTGGCCGGTTTCGGCGGTGCGCCGAACATGGGCCATGACCCGCGCGGTCGTCGTCACGGCACGCCGGCCTGGCTCGACATGCGCCATGACGATGCGCCTGAAGCGCTGCTGGAGCGAGGCAAGAAACTCGTGGTGCAAATGGTCGAGACTTTCCAGGAGGGCGGCAAACCGACCTTCGTCGAAACCCTCGACGCGGTGGAAGTGGCGAAGAAAAGCGGCATGCCGCTGGCGCCGATCATGATCTACGGCGACGACGTCACCCACCTGCTGACCGAAGAAGGCATCGCCTATCTCTACAAGGCGCGTTCGCTGGAAGAACGTCAGGCGATGATCGCGGCCGTGGCCGGAGTCACCGTCATCGGCCTGCGCCACAACCCGAAAGACACCGCGCGCATGCGCCGCGAAGGCCTGATCGCCTTGCCCGAAGACCTCGGCATCCGCCGCACCGACGCCACCCGCGAGTTGCTCGCCGCCAAAAGCGTGGCCGATCTGGTCGAGTGGTCCGGTGGCCTCTACAACCCGCCCGCCAAGTTCAGGAGCTGGTAATGCACGCATTCAACCTGCAACCGAAAACCCTGTCCCTGGCTGAGCGGCTGGCAGATCTGGCCGTGGACGCACTGATCGACGAAGCGGACCTGTCGCCGAAACCGGCGCTGGTCGACCGTCGCGGCAATGGCGCGCACACCGATTTGCACCTCGGGCTGATGCACGCCTCGGCGCTGTCCCTGTGGCCTGCGTTCAAGGAAATGGCGGAGGCCGCCATCGAGTTCGGCGAAGTCGGTTTGCCGCTGCGCGAAGCCATTGGCCTGATCGGTCGTGAAGGCGAGGAAGTGATGCTCGCCACCACGGGCGGCGTGAATACTCATCGCGGGGCAATCTGGGCCTTGGGTCTGTTGGTCGCTGCTACCGCGTTGGAATCCACTGATACCAAGGCAAGCGCCGTGACTGTGCGCGCCGCACGTCTGGCCTTGCTCGACGACCGTTACGCGCCGCGTCCTCTGAGCCACGGTGCGCAAGTCGCCCAGCGTTATGGCGCACGCGGTGCCCGTGAAGAAGCGCAGCTCGGTTTTCCGGCGGTGATTCAACGGGCGCTGCCGCAACTCAAACGCAGCCGCGCCGCCGGTCATGGCGAGCAGAACGCCCGGCTCGATGCCTTGCTGGCGATCATGACGAATCTGGCCGACACCTGCGTGCTCTACCGCGCGGGCGAACAAGGCCTACAGACCATGCAACTCGGCGCGCAAGCCGTGCTCGATGCGGGCGGCAGTGCCAGCCTCGCCGGTCGCCGCCGTTTGCATGACTTGGATGAACAACTGATCGCGTTGAACGCCTCGCCCGGCGGCGCTGCTGACTTGCTCGCCGCTTGCTTGTTCATCGACCGCCTCGAATCCGGAGCTTTCTGATGGAAACCTTATCTTTTGAATTCCCCGCCGGGCAGCCGCCACGTGGCCGGACGCTGGTGGGCTGTGTCGGCTCGGGCGATCTGGAAGTGCTGATCGAACCAGGCCAGGCCGGCAAACTGACGATCAAGGTGCAGACCTCGGTCAACGGCGCCGAACATCGCTGGCAGCATCTGTTCGCGCGGATGTTCGACGGTCAGACACCGCCGGCGATGGCGATCGATATCCACGATTTCGGCGCGACACCGGGCGTGGTGCGCTTGCGCCTGGAACAAGGCTTTGAGGAGATCGGCCATGACTGATCTCCTACACAAACATAGCTTCGTCGAACTCGGCGCCCGGCAACGGGCGAAAGCCTTGCTCGACGCCGGCACCTTCCGCGAATTACTCGACCCGTTTCAACGCGTCATGTCGCCGTGGCTGTCGCGCCAGGGCGTGGTGCCGCAAGCGGATGACGGCGTGGTGATCGCCAAGGGCAGCATCGGTGGATTGCCGGTGGTGATCGCCGCCATCGAAGGTGCATTCCAGGGCGGCAGCCTCGGTGAAGTCGGCGGGGCGAAGATTGCCGGTGCGCTGGAACTCGCCGCCGAAGACAACCGCGAAGGCATTCCGACCCGCGCCGTGTTGCTGCTGGAAACCGGT
>DATCUS010000149.1:0-41246 GCA_036561845.1 Tardiphaga sp.
AGACATCCAAACCGACGTACTGTTTCATGATTGCCACTCCGAATCAGCTGATTGCGAGAGCTCGATGCTAACGGACTTTCCGAGCCGCGAGCGCTAATCGCAATTACGTCATCGTGTTCAAATATTGCAGGCCGAATGACATCCTGAGGGCGTCGCGAATTCGTCGCCAACCATGGCGCCTGTCGCAGTGTCCAGTCATCGCCGCGACGATGACGTCAGTCCCACGCATAGGTTGGTTATAGAAGGTAGAGCGGGCTTTTCCCGTCAGCCTGCCCCTCGGCAAGGCCGGTGTCGCGGAGCGACAGTAGCGGAAGTGGCATCGTTTCTCGGCGGAGATCCCAGCCGAAGAGCCTCGGTTACGACTCCATTGCGAGAGCCCGCCCTGCTCACCAAAGCGCTCGCGCGCGATACGCGCTTCATGATCGCAAGCACATGGGCCAAGCAACATCCTCATCAAGCGCGCCCGTCTGAGACCTGTCGACCCGATCCAGTCAGGTCGCGGAGGATCTCATCGGTGAGCGACACGAGAAGACCTGCCCGGCAAAGGTTGTTTGACTCTACCGATCTCAAACTCACGAAGATCGTGCCCATTCTGAAGCGCAGCTGTAAGCCACCGAGGTTGCTTTCCTCTGCCCGACCATGTTTCCGCAGAAGACAGCGGATTGAGATATTTGGGCAGAACCTTCGGATAGGGGCGGCGCGGAGCTCGATTGTTACGCGCGGGCAAACTTCCTGCCATTTCGCTGTCGTTCAACCGGGCCAAGCGCCGCTCCAACTGCTGTTTTTCCACAATCATTCTGGCGGAGAGCAGCTGTGCGATCTGCTCGTGCAGGGCCCAAAGCTCTTCCAGCGGCATCTGCTCCAGATCCATTTCATGCATGACGTTCCCTAATCTACAATGATGAGTGATATGAATTTTACAGTAGGTGCGCGTTCGAGATCAGATTTCAACTCTGTCCGCGAGGCGACACAATCATTAGATGATTAATTTCCAAATGTGACGAATTTGGAACTTTATTTAATTTCACCAAAAGAAATTTGTAGACTAAAATTTCTAAGGATCGGTATTTCCGTAGTTATTTTAGCCTGTTCGACCGCCCCCGGAGCGGTTCGATCGAGAATGCGTTTGCCCTGCGTGAAATATTTGCCTTAATGGCCCCTCTGAGAAGAGAATAGATTTCGGCGCCTAAACCAGCCTCGTTTATGTCTTCACCGAACGAAGTTGAATTTATCTCCTGCGCGATTTTATTTTGAGTGGAGGTAGCAGCATGAGTGCAGGCTTTCCTGGCGGAGGAGTACCGAACAAAGAAAAATTGACGCACTCGTTGCGCAGAATTAATGAAGCAAAAAGAAACGACTATCCGTGTTATCCGAGCAGAGCCCATCACACTCGCAATTGAGTTCGCAGATTGAATTGTGTCAGGTCTTGCTGGGCGAGATTCGAGCGGTGCGTTTATGTCTCATGAGAAATCGCGGCGCGAGCGGGGGTAACGTGTCAATCGGCATCGGATCGGGCCCCCGGATCGGCGCCCAAAAGGGACCCCTGTTGAGACGGCGGAGCAGGCCGCGAGCGAGCGCGCCATCCAACGCGCTGTAGCGAGCGAGCGGCTTGCGGGCTTCAGGCGCGGCTCTTGAAGCGCCAGCTGTCGTTGCCGGTCTCGACGATATCGCAGTGATGGGTCAGCCGGTCGAGCAACGCGGTGGTCATCTTGGCGTCGCCGAATACGCTCGGCCATTCACCGAACGCCAGATTGGTGGTGACGACGATCGAGGTGCGCTCATAGAGCCGGCTGACGAGGTGGAAAAGGAGCTGGCCGCCGGCCTGGGCAAACGGCAGGTAGCCGAGTTCGTCGAGCACGATGAAGTCCATTCGGGTGAGATGCTCCGCGAGCTGCCCCTGCCTGCCGTTGCGGGTCTCGGTCTCAAGCCGATTGACGAGGTCGACAACGTTGTAGAACCGGCCGCGGGCACCGGAGCGGATACAGCTTCGCGCAACGGCGATGGCCAGATGTGTCTTGCCTGTCCCGGTGCCGCCGATCAGCACGACATTGCGCTGCTGTTCAATGAAGCCGCCGCCAGCGAGGTCGTTGACAAGCGTCTCATTGATCGGCGTGCCGTCGAACTCGAAACCGTCGATATCCTTGGCGAGCGGCAATTTTGCGATGGTGAGCTGGTATTTGATCGAGCGCGCCTGCTTCTCGTTGATCTCGGCGCTCAGCAGATCGCCAACGATGCGCTGGGGCTCGTGTTGGCGCTTGATCGCCGTGGTCATGATCTCGTCGTAGGCGGCCTTCATGCCGTAAAGCTTGAGCGCGCCCATCAGGTCGAACAGTTGAGTGCGTTCCATCAGACGGTTCTCCGCAGGTTGTCGTAACGGGCACAATCGGCAATCGGCGCGTGGCGCAATGTCAGCGCGGCCGGCGTGAGGATGTTGGCTGGCGGCGCGGGATCGCGCTGGCGCGCCAGGATGTTGAGGATGACGTCGGCGGAATGAACGCCGTGATCTATAGCTTCAGTGCAGGCAGCCTCAACCGCCGGCAGCCCGTCGGTCAGCACCGCATTGAGGATGTCGACCATCTGCCGATTGCCGTCGGCGACGCTGGCGAGCTTGCGCCGCACCCGCTCCATCGCAGCCGGTAGTACCCAGTCCTTGAAGGGCGCGCCGTTGCGCAAGGCTCCTGGCTTGCGGGCGAGCACCGGTACGTAATGCCAGGGATCGTAGCTGGTCTCGCCGCGGCCGAAGCAACGAGCATGCTCGGCCACGATGCGGCCGTCCTGACGAATGACGATGCGGTCGGCATAGGCATGAACCTCGACCGGACGCCCGACCGCGTTCGCCACCACCGAATATTTGTTGTTGTCGAAGCGCACCAGGCACGTCTTCGACACCGATGCCGGCACCGCATGGAATCCGTCGAACCGTCCGGCATAGGGCACGAGCTTCGGTCGCTCCGCCTCGAACACCTCCCAGATCGTCTGCTCGGTCAGCTCAGGGTGGCGGTGCGCCTTGGTGTAGGCGATGCATTTGTCGGTGAGCCAGGCGTTCATCTCGTCATAGCTCTTGAACCGCAGTCGTGGCGTGAAGAACCGCTCACGCACCAGCCCGACCTGGTTCTCGACCTGGCCCTTCTCCCAGCCCGACGCCGGTGTACAGGCGACCGGCTCAACCAGGTAATGGCTGCACATCTGCATGAAACGGCGATTGTACAACCGGTCCTTGCCGACGAAGATCGTCTCCACCGCCGTCTTCATGTTGTCGTAGATGCCGCGCCGGCAAGTCCCCTTGAACAGCGCGAATGCCCGGTCGTGAGCGTCGAACACCATCTCCTGGGTCTCGCGCGGATAGGCCCGCACCAACAGCATCCGGCTGTGGCAGAGCCGGACATGGGCGACCTTCACGGTCACCGTTACGCCACCGAGCAGCACGACTTCGTGGCTCCAGTCGAACTGATAGGCTTCCCCCGGCCCAAAGCTCAGTGGCACGTAGGCCGCCGCCGTCGATGCCCCGTGCTCCTTGCTCCATCGATGGGCGTACCGACGCACTGCATCGTAGCCGCCGTCATAGCCTCGCCAGCGCAGCTCTTCGAAGATCCGGATCAGCGTCAATTGCTCGCGGGATGGCTTGCCCTGGTTCGCCGATAGCAGCCGGTCGAGTTCGTCCTTCCACGGACCGATCTTGGGAAGTGGCTGTGCCTCCCGCTCGTAGCGGAACTCAGTCGCATCTGACCGGACCACCTTGCGCACGACTTTGCGCGAAAGCATCAGTTCGCGACAGATAGCCTTGATCGGCTTGCCCTGGACAAAATATGCCCGACGGATCTTCGCAATCGTCTCCACGACCAGCATCCCAATCTCGGCCCCCATGATCCATGGAAGCCAGTGTGGACCCTCAGCACGGGGGTCCCGATTGGACGCCGATCATCCCGAAAACGGGGTCCTTATTCCACGCCGAAACACAGTAACGCGTTTTTGAGGCGCCATCGTCGCAGCAGATACTCCGACATCTGCGGCAAAGAATGAGTAAGAGCCGATCCAGGAAGAACTTGAGTCAGATGAGTCGGTTGTGATTCCATGTCTCGGAGCGATTCGTGACAGGAGCACACGATGTGGAAGCCTGAACACCGTCTGACGGCCGACCGGCGCAGCCTGCGCTATCCCAGTGATTTGAGTGATGCGGAGTGGGTGCTTGTTGCTCCGATGATCCCGCCGGCGCGACGAGGCGGACGCCGCCGTTCGGTCGATGTACGCGAGGTGTTGAACGCGATCTTCTATGTGCTGTCGACCGGCTGCCAATGGAACGCGATGCCGAAAGATCTGCCGCCCAAGAGCACGGCGCATTTCTATTTCTTGTTATGGGACTGGGACGGCACGTTGGATCGTATCCACGACGCACTCTATGTAGCGACACGCGAAGCGGCCGGACGCGAGGCGAGTCCCACGGTTGCAATCATCGACTCCCAAAGCAGCAAGGCAGCGCAAAAAGGGGCTCTGCACTCGACCCGCAGGGCTTTGATGCGGGCAAGAAGATCACGGGCCGCAGGCGCCACATCCTCGTCGACACACTCGGCCTCTTGCTCGGCGTGAGCGTCCATGCCGCAGATATTCAGGACCGCGACGGCGCGCATGACTTGCTACGCCAGGCGCGGCGGCGTTTTCCCTTCGTCGAGCGGATTTTCGCCGATGGCGGCTATCAGGGACCAAAAATGGCGAAGACTGTCGGCGCGACGGGATGTTGGAAGATCGAGATCGTCAAGCGTTCCGATCTCCATCGCTTCGTCGTCCTGCCCAAGCGCTGGATCGTCGAACGGACTTTCGCCTGGATTAGCCGCAATCGTCGCCTGATGCGCGATTTCGAGCGCTACACCAGGACCGTCGCAGCCTTCGTCCGCCTCGCCATGATCCGCATCATGCTCAGGCGCCTCACACGCTCAACCCAATGCTCCTGAATCCAATCTTCTTGGATCGGCTCTAAGAGAATGTCCCTGTTACCGGTGGCGTATTATAGTCCCATCTCCCCCAGCGAGCAGAAGGCCAATTTGACGCACCTTGAATTGTGATCGGCGGGAATTCCGGCTTACCGCCAGCGCCGTTTACATGAGACGCCACGCGGCTTCGCCGGGCCGAATTTCCTGGCGATGGTCCTGTTCGGGAAGTCCGGTCAACATCAGCCGCCGAACCGGCAAAGCGAGCGCTACCGGCGCGAGGGCGTCGATCCCGGGTCTCGACCGGCCGACCAGGTCGGTGCCTGCACGATGGTGCTGCAGCCCCTGCTCGCGCTGATCGAGGTCCATGTCCTTGCAGCGGAGCGTCTGCATGGGGACCGGTCCTGGCGAAAGGCAAGACGGTCAGCGGCCATATCTGGACCTATGTCCGCGACGATCGCCCGCCTGGCAGTCGCGCGCCGCCAGCGGCGCTTCATTACGCATCACGTGCGTGAACACACCCTCAGGCATCTTCCCGGACGACTGCCAAGCGCCCCAAGGCAACATAGCCCGCGGTCTTCAGCGCACGGTTGCGTTGCGCCACGGCGCGGCGACGATCGATTGGCGTGCAGTCGCGGCGAGGAACGGCGTTGACGTGCCCCCAGCAAATTAGGCCAGTTTGAACTGGAATTTTCCAATTATGATCCCGTGGTGGGATGAGGAGAGTTCCATGAAGGCATCGAAGTTTTCAGAAGCACAGATCGTATTCGTTTTGAAGCAGGCGGAAGATGGCTCGGCCGTTGCAGAGGTCTGCCGCAAGGCCGGGATCAGCGAGGCGACGTTTTATAATTGGCGGAAGAAGTATGCGGGCCTCATGCCCTCAGAGATGAAGCGGCTGCGTCAGCTCGAGGAAGAAAACAGCAAGCTGAAGCGGATTGTCGCCGACCTGTCGTTGGACAAGGCCATGCTGCAGGATGTGCTGTCAAAAAAGCTCTGAGGCCTGGCCGTAAGCGCGAGCTTGTCGATGGGGTGCGAAGTGACTGGAAGGTCTCGATCAGGCGGGCCTGCTCGACGCTTCGGATTGATCGCACACTTTACGTCTACAAGTCGAAGCGCGGCGACTAGGCCGTTCTCAAACAGCGGATCAGAGAGATCTGCGAGACGCGGGTGAGATACGGCTATCGCCGGGTCCCTGTGCTGTTGCAACGTGACGGCTGGGACGTCAACGTCAAACGCGTCTACCGCCTTTATAGGGAGTTAGGCCTGCAATTGCGCAACAAGACGCCGAAGCGCCGCGTGAAGGCAAAGCTGCGCGAGGATCGAACCGATGCGGTCCAGGTCAATGAGACCTGGGCGATGGATTTCGTTCACGACCAGCTTGCCACTGGCCGCAAGATCCGCGTGCTGACGATCGTCGATACCTTCAGTCGTTTCTCGCCAGCCGTCGATCCGCGCTTCAGCTATCGCGGCGAGGACGTTGTGCTGACGCTGGAACGCATCTGCAAGACCCTCGGCTACCCCAAGACCATCCGTGTCGATCAGGGATCGGAGTTTATCTCCCGCGATCTCGATATCTGGGCCTACCAAAAGGGCGTCGTGCTGGACTTCTCGCGGCCAGGCAAGCCAACGGATAACAGCTTCATCGAATCCTTCAACGGCAAGTTCAGAAGCGAATGCCTGAACACGCACTGGTTCCTGAGCCTTGACGACGCACGGCAGAAAATGGAGGATTGGCGTAGAGACTACAACGAAGTCCGGCCACATAGCGCGATCGGTAACGAGGCGCCGATATCGCTGTTGAATGGCTCATCGGCGCCCCCGCCGGCATGAGCCTAACGCCGGAAAATTACAGCGCTGGCTGGCCTAGTTTTGGGGAGCACTTCAGCCAACCGCCAGACTCTGAGTTCTACTGGATAAGAGTTGGGGGCAACGTAAGGCGGCGCACAGCAGCGATTGTCCGATGGCCCTGATGATGTTCGCGGTTGGCGACGGAAAACGGAAGCCGATGCGCCGATGCTGGCCTCGCGGCAATGGCGTTCATCGGATTTTTCTGCCACCAGCTCCACGCTGTACCGCGGAAAATTGCCTCAAGCGCGGAAAGCCGCGAGATCACTACTTCTGGTCCGAAGGTCTTGGTAGCCCATAGCGGACAGCGAGGCTCGCTCCGCCAACGGACTGGTTCAGCACCTCATCGCCTTCGACCATCTCGCTTTCCATGGCGTCGAAGCAGTTGTCCATGGAGCCAGGTGCCCACCGACCGCCAAATTTAGCTCTGTCGCGGTGACGATGACGCACTTGGTGCCGCGTTTCGCGGCCCGGTCCAACTGGCACTGCAGTTCAAGTTGATATTGGTCGAACGAAACCATGATCGTCCCTCCCTGCGGGCTATATCCGCACGGCGGCGATCTGGCATGTTGTCTCCCGACTTTCCGTCCGCGGGTCGACCTAGGAACTGGGATCTTGGCTCGCCTCGGGATGATCTTGCCGGTCCGTCGCCCGGAAGATCCTGCCCAAACCGGCGGCCTCTTTGCCAAAGAGAAGTCCAGGGCGGGTGGACGCACCGGGGCTTGCGGTCCCCTGCCAGCACTCCTTTGGCGCAGCAGGAAGTCTTCGAGGCTGACGCGAGTTTCGCCCTTCAGCATTTCCACAGACCAGCGGCCCCATAGTCCGGAGTTTGCGCCCGGCTCCCGGATGGAGCGCCGACTTTGCCGCCGAGAGCCGCATAGAGTCGGTGACCGGACACCCTGGGCATCGCCCGACCCGTTCGTCGAGGTCACCGCGAAGTCCTTGCACCAGAACAGCAATACGGCGACCTCGAGCGCCGCTTCGCCAGTCAGGTCGAGCTTGGTCGGATCCTGAGCCCCTTTCAATGGGCCTTCGTTAAGCAAATCCGAAAGTATTCCTCCCGCCGGCACCACGCGGATTGGATTACGGTTAAAAAAGGATTAACCTGAAGCTACATCGAGTTGAATTCAGTAGCCTTCAGAGCGTTGTAATGAACCTCTCTCGCCGAAACTTCATGCAGGCGGCGCTCGTGGGAGGCGCCGCATTAGGTGGCGGTGCCGTGTTGAGTGCGGTCAGCACGAGCCTGCGCCGATCCCCGATGTCGCCGCTTGCACAGACGGCCGACTTTTCGGGCTTGGCGCCGCCCTCCGCGACCTTGAACTCGCAATCTTTAGCGCTTGGAAGACTCTTCCCCTCCCTGTTGGATCCCGATGCCACAGGGGGCCCTTTCATCGCCAACACGCTTTCCGGCAAGGATTCTTCTGCCGGTTACGCTCGCCAGGGCGAACCGGGCAACTCTGTTTTCCTGCGGCAGGCTGACGCCCGCGCCACCATTCCCTGGACACCCATATTTTTACGGGAGGATAACCATCTATTGCGGTTGCCGTCGTCGGTGACGCGACGAATAGATTGCTCCGATCTCTTGGTGATGAATGAAAGCAGTGCCCGTTATCCGGTGTTCGGCAACAAGGCGCGCAAATATGAATTCCTGCTTCCGAACCTGAAATGGTCGGGCTTCAGGCGTCTAGGGACAGTCGGCGCAGTGTCCAGCAATCATGCGCTGCAGTTTGCCCTGGCCAATCGTATGGCCGATTTGACCGGTGACGGACAGCCGCTGAACTCTGCCCTTGATCTGGTGCTTTTCGAAGTCCCGGGAGCTGCCACGGACATCGCGCGACTGGCGCTTTTGCGGGGATTGGCTCAAAACGTCGCCATCGCCAGGAATGATATCGAACTGGTGGGTCAGGCTGCCTCGGAATATGCGAGAAACTGGTTGCATCCCGATACGGATTTGATCGTTCCGCCCGGCGGGTCCAACGAAGTGAGCGTGTTGGGGCATATGAATGCCGTGGCCGAGCTGGCGCAGTTTCTCGACGCCGCTCAGGCGTGGAATGCGCCGCCCGATGTCATTTTTGTCGCCATGGGCAGCGGTTCGACGGTTTTGGGCCTTCTCCTTGGGGTCCATCTGATGGGATGGAAGACCAAGGTCGTGGGGGTAGCCGATCAGGACAAATCCTACCTGTCGCGCTGGGTGGTCAACGGGCACCCTTCGGTGCCGTTCGTGGAGGGGAACGTCGCCAAACTGGCCTGCAGCACGGTCGAGTGGCTGCAGAAGATCCGTTTTCCAGGCATTTCTTCCGATGTTCTTCGCGTGATTCAACAGGAGATTTTCGTGCCCGATTCCACCAGCTGGCAGCCCGGCTACGGCTTGGTCGAAGGCAGCGACATTGAATGGGCGAACGAGCTGAAGGAGGCGGGGCTTAGCCTTGATCCGGTTTTTACTATGAAAGCCTGGCGATCGCTGCTTGCCATGTCCCAGGCGGGAACGCTGAAGAACAAGAAAGTGCTGTTTTGGAATACCTACAATAAGTTCGACTACACCCCGCCTCTTCTATCCAGTTTGGGATAGAAGATGCGCAGTTACAAAGCTCTGATCTTTTATGCGGCGGCCGTCGTGTTTCTGGCGCTGGCATATTTCGCATCGCCGATCTCGAGAGAGGCGGTTTGGCAGGTGTTTCCCGGCCTTGAAACGATGGCCCGTGCGCATCCACTCTTCACCGCGCTGGTGTTTTTGGTCATATCCTCCGTCCTGTCATTTCTGGCTTTTCCTTCCATGCCGGTGATTAGCATAGCGGCAGGCTTCTACATGGATGCATTTGGAGGAGGCGTCGCCGTGCTGGCCGGCAGCGCTTTTGGCGGTCTGAGCGCGTTTCTGTTCTACCGCAAGCATATTCGACGTCCCGACGCTCCAGTAAATCAACGATCCGCCGTGAAGATTTGGCTGACCTTGCTCGGATTGCGCCTCTCGCCTCTTGTGCCCGCGCCATTGATGAATTTCGTTGCCGCGATCTTTGACGTCTCACCCGTTCAGTATCTGGCAGCCAGCGTCTTAGGCGGCGCCCCGCTCGTCCTGTTCTATGCACAATTTGGACGGCAAGGGCACTACTTGTTGTCCGGAGAGGCTCCGCAGTGGCAGCAATTGTCGGCGTATCTGATCATATTAACCTTAAGCACGCTGTTGAGCGTCACGGGTCCCTGGAAGTCGGTCCTGAACGAGTTCAAGCAGCAGCTCAAACGGGCGCCTCGACCGAATGATCTGTCGCTCCACTCGGCAAGCGGCCTGTAATCTTTTAACGATGAACCCGGTTTTGCCGAAAATTGAATTCGAGTTTATGGTATTTTGCTATGCTTTCTTAAGTCAGGTCCCGTAGTTTTACAGGTGCTTCTACTGACATCAAAGTAAAGAGCGCCGCCATGTTCCCGAAACGCTTCCTCTTTGGGTCGCTTAGCGGCGCCATTGCTTTTCTGTTGGCGACCTCGAGCTGGGCGGCTGATCTCGAAGAGATCAAGCAGCGGGGCGAAATCCGTCATATCGGCATCCGTTACGCGAACTTCGTGACCGGCGCGGGCGACGGCTTGGACGTCGAACTGATGCAGGGTTTCGCGAAACGAATTGGTGTTTCCTACAGGCTTGTCTACTCCGATTTCTACTCGGTGATCCGCGATTTGCTCGGCAAAGACGTGGTGCGTAAAGACGACGAAGTGGCGCTGGTCGGTGATTATCCGATCAAGGGCGATGTGATTTCCACCGGCTTCACCGTGCTGCCGTGGCGTGAAGCTATCCTCCTGTATTCCGATCCTACCCTGCCGTCTCAGGTTCTGTTGGTGGCACCAGCAGAATCCGAGCTTCGGCCGATCGAGGACGGCGCCGACCTTGCGGCGGATATCGCCAGCACCCGGAAGGCGATCGGATCCAAGAGCGTTCTCGTGATGGAGCGAACCTGTCTGGACCCGACCAATTACGGCCTGATCAACGTCGGTCTCGACCTGAAGTCGTATAACAAGAGCGCCAACCTGAATGAGATGGTCCCCGCCATGCTCAACAAGGAAGCGGAACTGACGCTGCTTGACGTACCGGATGCCATACTCGATCTGCGAAAATGGGCTGGTAAGATCAAGATCATCGGACCGATCTCCGACCGTCAGATGTTGGCAACTGCCTTTCCGAAAGACGCGCCGGTCTTGCGCGAAGCATTCAACGCCTATCTGAGCGACATCAAGGCGTCCGGCGTCTATGACCGGCTGGTGGACAAATACTATCCCGGCATCCGTCGCTTCTTCCCGGAATATTTCACGAAGACAAATTGATGAAATCATCGCTGGTCAGATTCAGTCGATCTCTGGCGCCACGTTGGCTCCTGTTGGCAGCGGGGGCCTTTCTGCTGTCGATGTTCTTTCTCATCGTCAATCTCTATACGTCGCAAGTGGAATTGCGGCAAAACGCCGATGCGCGCCTGGTGTCCATCGGTGAAGCGCGCGCTACCGAGATCAGCGATTTCTTGATCGAGCGCAGACAAGCCGCGGCGCGGCTCGCGGCCAGCGATGATATCTCCAACTATTTCAGCAATCTCGATCTCGGAATGTCCGTCAAATATGGCCTATTCGCCAATTTGGCTGCGATCGAGCGCCGCTTTCAGGCCACCATGGACGAAGAGAAGCACCAGGGCCAATCCACTTACTTGCGGTTGGTTTTCCTCGACCGCGACGGTGTGGCGCAGGTAGACGTCGGCGCGTCCGGCGCGGCAATACCTTCGCCAGCAGGTAACAGCTTGGCCGGGCCGAGCATTCACGTGGATGACAAGCGCCGCCTCATTGTCGCCACCGCTCCGGTGCTTCAGAAGGGCAGGATCAGGGGAGCGGTGGAGACGGTAAGCAGCCTCAATCTTCTTTCGTCACTGGTATCCACCAACGACCTCGGACAGCCGCACGAATTCCTCCTGGGAGATGACGGTGAGGTCCTGCTCCCGACCGAGCGGGAGCACTCGGCCATTGCTGCCCAAGGCCGCGCGTTGGCCGCGCTTCCGTCCGGAAGGTTGCAGGCTCTGTCGGACATCGAGACTCCCGAACTGAAGGGATATCTCGCGCTGCGCTCGCCGGTCGGAGGTACGCGACTTTCCATTCTGCGGCTGGCAAGCGAGGAAGAACTTTACGGCCACACGCTTTCACCCGTTTCCGTCTTCTATCTGGGGCTCCTCGCTACCGTACTTTTCGCATCGGCCATCGCCTTCGAACGGATGCGTCAAGATGCGGCGCGACTACAGATCAAATTCGCCGAGTCAGACCGCCATCGAACCGAGCTGGCCGAACATAACATCGCTCTGTCGCAGGAGATCAAGCGCCGCAAAGCGATCGAGTCCGACCTGCAGCGGCAGAGCGAGGCGCTGGACAAATCCAATTCCGAACTACGCATAGCTGCGGCGGCCTTCAACTCCCAGGAAGGCATGATCGTCACCGACACGGAAGGCGTGATCCTGAGCGCCAACCGCGCGTTCGTCGACCTGACCGGCTATACGATCGAGGAATTGGTGGGACAAACGCCTCGACTGTTCCGGTCCCATCGGCGCGATGCCGAGTTTTACCAACGCATGTGGAGTTCCGTTCGGGCCACCGGCGGCTGGCAGGGCGATATGGGCCTCAGGACGAAGAGCGGAGAGAATTGCGCGCGCTGGCTGACCATATCCGCCGTTAAGAACGAGATCGGCGAGGTCACCAACTTCATCGGCTCTTATTATGATATTTCCAAGCTCAAGCACGCCGAGGAAAAGATTCAAGAACTGGCTTTTTTCGATCAGCTCACAGGTCTTCCGAACCGCGTCCTGCTTGTCGACCGTGTGCGCCAGGCGTTCAATGCCAATATCCGCAGCAAATCCTACGGCGCCCTGCTCTTCATCGATCTCGACAATTTCAAGACGCTGAACGACTCACTGGGTCACCATATGGGCGACATGCTGCTGAAGACTGCGGCCCAACGCATTTCCCGTTGTGTCAGGGCGGACGATACGGTTGCCCGCTTCGGCGGCGACGAATTTGTCGTTCTTCTCGCCAATCTCGGTACACAGAAAGCGAAAGCGGCTGCCCTGCAGGCCGAGGCGATCGGCGAGAAGATTCTCTCCGCGTTCACGGAGGCCTTTCAACTCGATACGTATGAATACCCCTGTACGCCCAGCATTGGCGTGACCTTGTTTTCGCCTGACGACCGCAATGTCGACGATTTGCTGAAGAGGGCCGATCTCGCCATGTATGATGCGAAAACCACCGGCCGAAATGGCCTTCGGTTCTTCGACCCGGCCATGCAGACCATGATCTCGGCGCGCGCTGCCCTTGAGACCGATCTCCGGGAAGATCTCAAGCAGCAACGGCTGCTGCTGCACTACCAGCCGCAGGTGGACCACGAGGGAAAGCTGCTGGGCGCGGAAGCGCTGGCGCGCTGGCCGCACGCGCAGAAAGGAATGATTTCACCCAGCGAGTTCATCCCGGTGGCGGAAAGCACGGGTCTCATCCTTCCGCTCGGCGCCTTGATGCTGCAAATCGCCTGCCGCCAGCTGGCCAACTGGGCTGCCGATCCGGCGACCGAACGCCTGACCATCGCAATCAACGTCAGCGCCCTGCAGATGCGTCAGAAGAATTTTGTCGAAGAGGTGCGCAGGATCATCGAACAAGCAGGCGCCAATCCCTATCGCCTCAAGATCGAACTCACCGAGAGCACTTTGGTCAGCAATGTCGACGACGTGATCGCCAAGATGGACGAGTTGAAGGCGATCGGCATCGGCTTCAGCCTCGATGATTTCGGGACCGGCTATTCGTCGCTCTCGTATCTCAAGCGTCTGCCGCTTGATCAGCTCAAGATCGATCGCAGCTTCGTGAAGGATGTGCTGGTCGACTCTAACGATGCCGCCATAGCCCAGATGATCATTGCGCTGAGCAAGAGCCTTGGCCTTTCGGTAATCGCCGAAGGCGTCGAGACCGAAGAGCAATATGCCTTCCTGGCGCAACATGGACAGCTCAACTACCAGGGCTATCTATTCGGGCGTCCCTTGCCTCCGGAGGATTTCGAGAAACTCGTCCGAGCCTTTTCGCCGCGTCGCCATTCGAAGCGGGTACACGGATCTGTCGACCGGACGTACGCATAGACGCCTACCTAACATGGTTACGCGCCGGAATTGATGTTGTCCGTAACACGACCCGGTCGACGCGTTGCACCAGGTCAAACCGATGAAATCAAACGACGCCCCAAGCAAGGGGCCGCTCTTACGCCAAGACGGCCATTGTCATTCGGCCTGCAATATTTGAACGTCGATTGACAAACACGGAGCGAAAAAGCAAGTGCCTTCGGTCTCATTCGAGACTGACGGAGGACGATATCACCGCCCATCCGCACCTCCATGTCGTCGCCTCACAACATTCCAATGTCCGCGTCGCGCCTATACTGTTGATTTGGCCGCCGCTTTGGTTTGCCTCCCCCGTTTTAGAGAAACGCTCAATTTGTTGAAATGCATCTCAGCGCCGGACTGACGCCGGCGCTAATTTCTTTGGCGCCGTCACGCCGGTGCGGAGCAAGCGCCTGGCATCTCGAAGCCTAGCGACGATATCGCGGGAGCAAGCGCTGCTGACCAGGTTGCCCCGGGGGGGTCCCGGGAGCAAAACGGACTGAGCTGAGATGGGGTTACGGCGCTACCTTCAGAATGAAACTTGTGCTGCCCATCCGGCCATCGGAATCCTTGATATAGACGCGCACCATGTGATTGCCGGCCGGCAACTCGACATCGGGCACGTCAATGCCGTTGGCCAGTCGCGGCTTATTCGCGAATATCGGCTGTAGAAAACGGTGCGTGGGGCCGGCTTCCCCTATTGGGTCAATTCGACGCTGGGCGGACGATGGCCTAGCTGATCCTGGAAATTCGGTTGAGAAGCACGACGAGTTCGCTCTGTCGATTGGTCCTGGTTTTCGCGAAGACACTCTTCAAATGTGTGCGGGCCGTTTCGTGCGAAATGCCAAGGCGTTGTGCTGCTTGCACAAGCGAAGCCCCCTTTATCAACGCCAAGGCTATCCGCGCCTCGCCATGGCTCAACCCCAGGGTCAGCTGAATCAGGGATTGTTTTGGCAAGGGACTGTGCTCGGGATCGGTCACGAGTACGATTCCGAGCGCGTCGAGATCCGCGTCCGACGACGCTCGAGACACGCAATGTGCCCGGACAATCAGCGGAAGTTGGTCTCGCCGCGGCAAATGCACGAAGTCCTGATCGGCCTTGACCGTGCTAATGTCTCCGGCGATGACGCGGCGAAAATAGCCCGTCAATTTCTCATGGTTGACGCTGCGGATCGACGACAATTGCCGGTCAGCGAGGGTCAACCCCTTGCCCAGAAACTCCCGAAACCGCGCATTCAAATGGAGGACCGTCAGATGGCGGTCGAGGATGGCCCACCCGCAGTCGAGGAAGCCGAGGGTATCGACCATGAGTCCTATCCGGGAGGCAGTTGCCGCGCCGGGCTGCACAACGCTGTCCGGCGCCTCCGCAAAAGCCGGTTCCAACAGGTTGGAGAGCCCGAACTGCAGCCTCTCATAGTCGACAATATCCGCATCGGAGCGTTGCATGGGTCAAAGGTGCACGGCGGCCGTCAAGCCGTCGTCAACGCGGCGTGATCCATCTAAGTTATTGATTCTATGTAATATTTTTAAGAAAAGCCATTCGTTCAAGGGTGTGCCAGGGCCGATTGATCCACCGCTGACGCAAGCGGCATGCTTAGCGCGATGTGGCTCCGTCGCGCGCCGCCCTGAATCCGTCAACCATCCTGGTCCGCGCTTCGACATATCGCGGGCTGGCGTGAAGTCCGCCCCGTCGAGCCATGATCTCCGGCGTGTAGTTCGGACTGAGCGTCCGCGACTGCTCGGCCGCCGCCCGCGCGTCGTCCGTCCGGCCCGCCAGTTGAAGTGCGGCCGCGTGCAGGGCGTGGATGCGGCCTACCGTCGGGTTTCCGTTGACCGCCATGTCGAGATAGCGGACGGCCTCATCGGCATGCCGAGCAGCCAGCGCCGTCTCTCCGGCAATATAGGCGGTCTCGGCGGCTCCGAGATCAGGCAGCAGGTTCTTTGCCGCCTGCTCCATCAATGCGAAGCCCTCCTCCACGCGGCCGAGGAAAATCATCACATGGGCGTACTGGGCGGCAGCATTCCAATGCGTAGGATCAAGTCGAGTTGCGCGCTGAAAATCGGCAGATGCCTGCTCAAACTTGCCCTGCAATTTGTTGAGCATGCCTTCCTTGAACGCAACGTCCGAGGAATTGGGCGCCTGCGGCCTGGCGCGCATTAGCAATTCACCTGCCGCTGCGATGTCGGCCGCCCTATCCAAGGTTCTATCCCTCGCGACGCGCAAAATGAAGATATCGCACAGGCCGAGCAGCGCAAAAAGGTGATCTGGCTCCCTGGCGAGGATGGCTTTGTATAGCCCTTCGGCGCTTGTATCCTCGGTTCCGATCCGGGTCTGAAGTTGCGCAGCTCGCGCGCGCCAAAGCATCGCGTCTACCGAATCCGCGCTCGCTTTTGACAGGACGCGCGCCTGGTTCAGCGCGATTTCGGAAAATATGTAGCCGTAGAATTCTCGGGCAAACGCGGTGGCCGGCTCGTCGCCAGGCATCTGACCAGACCAGATAGAACTGCCGGACTCGGAATCGATCAGCGTGACGTCGGCGAGTATCGTGCCGGCGGAGCCCGAAAGGTGCGTCCTCACCACATAGCGCGCGCCTAAATTCCGAGCGGGGCTTTCAGATGTCTCGATGAGGGACAGCTGGTTGTTGCGCGAAAATGTGAGTCTGGTCTCTCGGTTCAGCCTGTCGCTCAGCGCCTTTGAACCGTCATCCGTCGAAGAGGCGTCAAATGACTGCACCTCGACCGATAGGCGGCCATTGGATCCGACCACATAAGCGGTTGCTTCCCGATGGATTGTGCCACGGAAGGCGATGCCCCCCGCAATCGATGCTACAAGGCCGATCGAAACCAGCAATGCGGCGACCGGGCGGTGCCGCCACAAGCTGGCCGGCGATGCGGAGTCATCCGATCGAACGGCCGGCGGCGGTGATGTCGCTCCGTGGCCAACGGCATTTTCTTGGGTGGCGGGCGGATTTGCACCCGTATCTTCTGCATTGGACGGCAGATTTCGAAGCTTTTCGATCAACTGAATAGTGGCCGGCTCCGGTCGGACGGCAAGCTCGTCGCGCAGCAAGATCCGAAAACCCTCGTAACGCTGCATCGCCGAAGCCCGGCCGGAGACGACAGCCTCCTGTGCGATGATCAAGCGATGAGTTTCCTCGCGCAGTGGGCTCAGAGCATGAAGTGCAGTCGCCTGCGCCAGGGCTTCCGCATGGCGGCCCGCACGGGCGAACTCTCTGACCAGGGAATCCATCAGCGGAACCACCGAATTGTCCACGCGTTCGCGTTCAACGCGCAGCCAGTCGTCGAAGTCCGGTTCGCCGATCTCCAGACCGAGGCCGAACGCCCCCCGATACATCGAGACCGCCCGTATCAGATCAGAAATGCTGGCTGTAGCGACGTTCTGAAGCGACACCGCATCAACGCAGGCCACGGCTTCATCGAGCCGAACGCTGGCATCGTCATAAACGACCGGAAACGGTTGCGGCGCACGACGCAGATTGCTGAGCAGTTGTCTCAAGCTTTGCCGAGCCTGTTCCTCGGCGCTACCGCTCCAAAGCAGCGCCGCCAGTCGTGCACGCGAAGCCGTAAACCGCGGCGCTGCGGCGAGGATCGCCAGCAACGCTTTCGCCTTTCTTGAGGGGACCGCTATGACGGTGCCCGACGCCCGATCGAGAAGTTCGAAGGTGCCAAGCAATCGAAGTTCCATCGCAGGCGATTTGGGAGAAACTCGGCCCTTCATCGGAATCTTGCTCGAGTGGTCCCCATTCATCCCAAATTCGGTCATCTCGCTGAAAATTCCGACTGACGCGGGCGATCCACCGCGCATCGAAATTCGAAACATGCCATTTGCTCGAAAATCCCTTTTGGCGACCGCCTCTCAAGTGAACATAACGGGGTCAAACTGCGAATTCAATGCGAGGCGCGCTACGGGCTGTGCGGGTCTCAGTTGCCTCGCTCGGCTCGACATCGACTCTCGGCCAACCAAAGCATCCCCGGACCAACGACCCAGTCGAACGGATGAACCGGACCTCAAGGAAGCGACCGTCAAGCGTCACCAATTTGCCCCTCCCCCGATCAACAGCGACCCCACTTCGTAACAGCCCACCCGCTTGCCAGGCGTCTCAAGGCTCTTAATAGCATCACATCCTACGAGTTCATCTGCAAGATCTGGACATGAGGAGCCGCAACGGCTCAATCTCAACCCGATCCATCGAATGCCGGGACTAAACCTCTGGCGCGTGCGCCGGGGACAGTACCCTCCCTGAACCTCGACACTGGCGATTCTTGGGCTCAAATCGGGGTCGGCCGAACGCCGAGAAACCCTCTGATCACGAGCCAACTGATCGAGGCGATGGCCGCGAACGCGCCGGCGTGGATCAGGTCGCTGATCGCAAACCCGCGCATCCACCCCATCGCATCCAGCCCATTTCCGCTGTCATCCCTGCCGCGCATTCATGCAGAACGAAGACCAGCACGGGGGTAGTTGCGTCGATGAACGGAATGATCACCGACACCGGGCGGCGATGGACGCGTCGAAGGCCGGCGCCCCTCGTCAACAGCAGACGAGCGATTATGAAGCCGCCGTGGTCGAGCTTCAGGATGAATACTACCAGGAAGTTGGAGCAAGACACAGCCTGACCGGACTCGGTCTTCGCCGGCAACATCTGTCGCGGAAGGCGTGAAACGATCGAAGCGGCATGCAGAGGCCCTCGACGCAGCAAACAAGAGAATACGTCTTCAACTGGCTGAGCTCATGGCAATCTTGGACGATGAGGCCGGGAGGACCACAACCGCTGAAGCTGCAGCCGAAGCGCGCGTGTCCGACATCGGGCAGACAATCGAAGGTCGCATTGCGCTGCTGGCAAGCGGTACGAGCAGCTCGAATGCGGGGTCACGCAGTGGATCGAATTATTGCTCGGCAGGAGGCGAACTCTCCGAGCATACGATTTCCGAGGGATCCACGATCTGAGGACAGTGTCGACAGCCCCGGAAGCGCGGCTATGCCAACAGTCCTCATTCGTGCGCGCGACGTCGTTCTCGTGACAGAAATTCGGCGCTAGGGTCGGAAACCAACCCTTGCCAGTCACAACAGAGCTCAGCATTGTGCAGGGACTCCCGCGCCGGTCTGATTTGCAGTTCTGGCCGGGGCCTCTTCTTCAAGGAATCTCGACATGGCAGACCTGCCCCTCGACATCGCCCGCAAGATTCTCGACGCCGCGCTCGCCAAGGTGATCGACATGAAACTGAAGCCGATGGCCATCACCGTGCTGGACACCCGCGGCTGCGTGAAGGCATCATTGGCGCAGGACGGCACCAGCCTGATGCGCGGCGACATCGCCTATGGCAAGGCCTACGGCGCCCTGTCGCTCGGCATCGGCTCGCGCGCGATCTTCCAGCGCGCCCAGGAGCAGCCCTATTTCGTCGACGCGATCAGCACCATGACCAAGGGCGCGATGATCCCGGTGCCCGGCGGCGTGCTGATCATGGACACCTCCGGCGCCCTGCTCGGCGCCGTCGGCATATCCGGCGACACCTCGGACAATGACGAGATCGCCGCCGTCGCCGGCATCGAGGCGGCCGGCCTCAAGGCCAATCCCGGCTAGATCGCGGCTGCGATTGACGGACTGCGAGATCGACCAAGCGCGCCTGACGGGACGTCCCACATGACCACACGCGATCGCGTCGCAGTCCTCATCCCGTGCTTCAACGAGGAAGTCGCAATTGCGACCGTCGTCGCGGATTTTCGCCGCGTCCTGCCCGACGCCCGGATCTATGTCTACGACAACAACTCCAGCGACCGCACCAGGGCGGTCGCCACCGCGGCCGGTGCGGAGGTGCGCAGCGAGCGCCGCCAGGGCAAGGGACATGTGGTGCGGCGGATGTTTGCCGATATCGAGGCCGACATCTATCTGCTGGTCGACGGCGATGCGACCTACGACGCGGCCTCCGCGCCTGGAATGATCGACACGCTGGTGAACGATCACCTCGACATGGTCGTGGGACGGCGCGTCCAGCAGCACAAGGCCGCCTATCGGACCGGACACCGCACCGGCAACTCCCTGCTGACCGGATTTCTGGCGACCGTCTTCGGGCAGGACTTCAAGGACATCCTGTCCGGCTACCGGGCGTTCTCGCGCCGCTTCGTCAAGTCGTTTCCGGTGCTGTCCGACGGCTTCGAGATCGAGACCGAACTCAGCGTTCACGCCTTGCAGCTCGCGCTGCCGATCGCCGAGATCGAAACCCCCTACTTCGCGCGGCCCGAGGGCTCGGTCAGCAAACTGAGTACGTGGCCGGACGGCTTGCGCATCCTCGGCACCATCCTGAAACTCTACCGCACCGAAAAGCCGCTGCGCTTCTTCGGCGCCATCGGACTGTTTCTGGCCATCGTCGCCGTCGGTCTCGCCGTGCCGGTGGCCGTGACCTATTTCGAGACCGGGCTGGTGCCGCGGCTGCCCACCGCCCTGCTGTCGACCGGGATGATGATCCTCGCGATGCTGTCGATGTCGTCGGGCCTGGTGCTCGACACCGTGACGCGCGGACGCCGCGAAGTGAAACTGCTGGCCTATCTCGCCCAGCCGGCGAACTAGACTCTCAATTTGCCGGTTCGTGACCTGACAAAGACAGCTCCGCGCATCGTCCTTGCTACTTCCCCGGCCATACCGGCTTGCGCTTCTCGGCAAACGCCTTGAGCCCCTCCCTGGCATCCTCGGTCATCGCCAAGAGCGCAATCTGGCTCTCCGTGTAGGCGATGCTTTCGTCGAACGACATCGATGCGATGGCGCGCATGGCATATTTGCCGCGGCGGATCGCGGTCGGCGACTTGTCGGTGATGCGGCCGATCAGCCAGTCGATCTTCGCGTCCAGCTCCGCGGCCGGCACCACGTGATTGAGCAGTCCCGCCGCCTGCGCCGCATGGGCATCGAACGGCTCGCCGGTGATGCACCATTCATTGATCAGCCGGCGCGGCGCGATCGACTGCAGCAGGCTCAGCACCTGCATGGGAAACACCCCGACCTTGACCTCGGGCAGCCCGAACAGCGCGCCATCGGCCGCCACCGCCATGTCGGTCATGCACAACAGTCCCATGCCGCCGGCCATGCAGGTGCCGTTGACCCGCGCGATCGCCGGTTTTGTCGACCCCTGCGACAGCCGCAGCAGGTCGGCGAAATCGACATTGGGTTTGGAAAAATCCGCGGCGAAGGCCGCAGCGGTGTTCTGCAGATCGGCGCCGGCGCAGAACGCCTTGTCGCCGGCACCGGTCAGCACGACGACCCGCACGTCGGCATCGTCATGGGCGGCGCGATAGCCGCGCGCGATGCCGGCGATCACCTCGCCGTTCATGGCGTTGCGCTTGGCGGGCCGGTTGATGGTGATCCACAGCGCCGCTCCGCGCTTGTCGAGAAGCACGCTGTCGCTGGAGGTGACGCCGTCACTCGCTGTCATGGGATCGCTCGCTGTCACATTTGTTGGAAGGTCAGAAGGAACCGGCCTGGCTGCGCCGCGGCACGCCCTGCTCGTCGCCGGCGATAGTCTCCGCCGCGACCGCGCTGCGATAGCCGTCGCGCGCCTGCAGACGTTGCCAGTAGGCCGCGACCGAGGGGCCGAACTGGGCGGACAGTCCCAGCCGCTGCGCCAGCAGCAGCGCATAGCCGACGGAAATATCCGCGGCGGTGAAGCGGCCGGCGCACATGAATTCCGACGTTGCGGTGACCGCCTCGATCACCCGCAGCCGGCCGAGAAACCACTTCGAATAGTCCTCCACCACCTGCGGATGGCGGCGTTCCTCCGGCTCCAGTTGCGAATAGCGCAACACCAGCGTCTGCGGAAAGGTCAGCGTCGCCTCGCCGAAATGCAGCCAGTTCAGGAACGCGCCATAAGCGGGTTCGTCGACGCCCACCGCCAGCGGCGTCGGGCCGTATTTTGTGACGAGATACTGTGCGATCGCCGCAGATTCCGTCATACGCGTGTCACCGTCGAGCAGCAGCGGAATGGTGCCGAGCGGATTGATGCCGAGATAATGCTTGGCGTGGACGCGGGGCGGGAACGGCAGCATCTTCAGTTCGTAGGGCAGACCGAGCTCTTCCAGCGTCCACAGCGGCCGGAACGAGCGCGCCGCAGCGCAGTGATAGAGCGTGATCATGGCGCACGTGGTCCCCGATATCTGCAGGCGGCAGGTGCCGCCTCGCCGCGATGCAGCGACGGCGGCAGCTAGAATGATGCAGCGAGCGCCGTCAAGCAGTGCGCCGACAAAGCGCGTTCACTGCAGATGGGCCAGTGCTGCGTCGTGCTCCCCTGCTGCAATGCGGCCCCAGTGAGCACGCTTCATCTTGCAACGCAGCGAAAGCAAGATCACGCAAGAGTTGCTTCGGCGTTGACATACCTTCGCGGGCTCAGCATTATTTGAGCGGTACTACCCGACGCCATTGAGCAATATGCTTCGCCCGGGGGACCTGACGAAACTTCGGCGGCCGGTCACGGTGCGCGTGCAGGTCCATCGTCGCGAATGGACAGAACGACCAAACAAGAAAAGAATCTGCCTTCAAGCTTTGGCGACCGGGAGGATGACAGATGAAGACACGCGCAGCCGTTGCTTTCGCGGCGAAGAAACCGCTGGAAATCGTAGAGCTCGATCTCGAAGGCCCCAAGGCCGGCGAGGTTCTGGTTGAGATCAAGGCCACCGGCATCTGCCACACCGACGCCTATACGCTGGATGGCCTCGACAGCGAGGGCATTTTCCCATCGGTGCTGGGCCATGAGGGCGCCGGCATCGTGCGTGAGGTCGGCCCCGGCGTGACCTCGGTGAAACCCGGCGATCATGTGATCCCGCTTTACACGCCGGAATGCCGGCAGTGCAAAAGCTGCCTCAGCCAGAAGACCAATCTGTGCACGGCGATCCGCGCCACCCAGGGCAAGGGCGTGATGCCCGACGGCACCTCGCGCTTCAGCTACAAGGGCCAGCAGATCTTCCACTACATGGGCTGCTCGACATTTTCGAACTTCACCGTGTTGCCGGAGATCGCGGTGGCCAAGATCCGCGACGACGCGCCGTTCGACAAGAGCTGCTATATCGGCTGCGGCGTCACCACCGGCGTCGGTGCTGTCGTCAACACCGCCAAGGTGACGCCCGGCTCAAACGTCGTGGTGTTCGGTCTCGGCGGCATCGGCCTCAACGTGATCCAGGGCGCGCGCATGGTGGGCGCCGACAAGATCGTCGGCGTCGACGTCAACGATTCCAAGGAGGAATGGGGCCGCAAGTTCGGCATGACCCATTTCGTCAATCCCAAGAAGATCGACGGCGACATCGTTGCGCATCTGGTGGGTCTCACCGATGGCGGCGCCGACTACACCTTCGACTGCACCGGCAATACCACGGTCATGCGCCAGGCGCTGGAAGCCTGCCATCGCGGCTGGGGCGTCTCGGTGGTGATCGGCGTGGCCGAAGCCGGCAAGGAGATTTCCACGCGGCCGTTCCAGCTGGTCACCGGGCGGGTCTGGAAGGGCTCGGCCTTCGGCGGCGCCCGCGGCCGTACCGACGTGCCGAAGATCGTCGACTGGTACATGAACGGCAAGATCGAGATCGATCCGATGATCACCCATGTCCTCAAGCTGGAGGACATCAACAAGGGCTTCGACCTGATGCACGAGGGCAAGTCGATCCGGTCGGTGGTCGTCTACTGAGTTTTACTGAGTTTCAAGTTCGGCAGGAGAAACGGCAAGACGCAGCACGTTCGAACCACAAGCGTCCAACGAAGACGCAAAACGGAGGATTGATCCCATGACTGTTCACATCCACCCCTCGGTCGACAATGGCGTGAAGAAGGGCTCCGGCAGCTTCGCCGGCGGCACGCTGGTCTGCAAGTGCAAGGACCGCCCGGTCAAGGTCGGCATCAAGGGCGACGTCGCCCACAATCACGCCTGCGGCTGCACCAAGTGCTGGAAGCCGGACGGCGCGACCTTCTCGGTGGTCGCGGTGGTGCCGCGCGACAATGTCACCGTGCTGGAAAACGGCGACAAGCTGCACATCGTCGACGCCTCGGCGACGATCCAGCGCCATGCCTGCCGGGTCTGCGGCACCCATATGTACGGCCGGATCGAGAACAAGGACCATCCGTTCTACGGGCTCGACTTCATCCATCCGGAACTGTTCCAGGAGACCGGCTCCGCCGCGCCGGGCTTTGCCGCCTTCGTGTCGTCGGTGATCGAATCCGGCGTCGATCCCGGCCAGATGGACGGCATCCGGGCGCGGCTCAAGGAACTCGGCCTCGAACCCTATGACTGCCTGTCGCCGGCGCTGATGGACGCCATCGCCGCCCACGTGGCGAAGTCCAAACAAAAGGCGGCCTGACGGACCAACTTGATCCGGTCGCGCTGGCGGTGGCATAACCGCCGCCAGCGGTTTTACCGTGCCTGATTTCTGTTGAAGTTGTCGCCGTCGCGGTGCGGAGTAGTCTTGCATGACCATCGAAACAGTCTCGCTCAACCGGGCGCATGGCGGCACCCAGGGCGTCTACAAGCACGCCAGCCGCTCCACCGGCACCGACATGACGTTCTCGGTGTTCGTGCCGCCGCAGGGTGCCAACGCCAAACTTCCGGTGGTGTGGTATCTGTCCGGCCTGACGTGCACCCATGCCAATGTCACCGAAAAGGGTGAATACCGGAAGGTTTGCGCCGAGCTCGGCCTGATCTTCGTCGCGCCCGACACCAGCCCGCGCGGTCCGGACGTGCCCGGCGATCCCGACAAGAGCTGGGATTTCGGCCTTGGCGCCGGCTTCTATGTGGATGCCACGCAGGAGCCCTATGCGCGCAACTATCGCATGTGGAGCTATGTCACCGAGGAATTGCCGGCGCTGGTCGCCGAACATTTTCCCGCCGATGCTACCAGGCAGTCGATCCTCGGTCATTCCATGGGCGGCCACGGCGCGTTGACCATTGCCCTGCGCCATCCCGCCCGCTACCGCGCCGTCAGCGCCTTCGCGCCGATCGTCGCGCCCGCGCAGGTGCCGTGGGGCGTCAAGGCGCTGTCCGGCTATCTCGGCAGCGATCGCATGGCGTGGCGCCAGCATGACGCGGTGGCGCTGATCGAGGACGGCGCACGCTTTGCCGACCTCCTCGTCGATGTCGGCGAGGCCGATCCGTTCCTGAAGCAGCAGTTGCAGCCGGAGCGGCTGGAATACGCCTGCGAAAAGGCTGGCATTCCGCTCACCTTGCGCCGCCAGGCCGGCTACGATCACAGCTACTATTTCATCTCCACCTTCATGGACGACCACCTGCGCTGGCATGCGGAGAGATTGAAGGAGTGATGCATTTTACCTCTCCCCGCTTGCGCTTGTGGGGAGAGGTCGGAGCCGAGCGTCAGCGAGGTTCCGGGTAAGGGGGGCCAGCGTTTCACTCGATAGTCCCCCTCACCCGTCGCGAAGAACCTGCGGTCCTTCACGACACCCTCTCCCCGCTTAGCGAAGCTTCGCTTTGCCGGGCGGGGCGAGGGAAGCGCGGCTCGCGCTGCTCCCACCCCGGAATGACAGCCGTTCCTACTGCGGCTTGCCGAAATCCGGCGCCAGCAGCCGGTTGCGCAGCAGCCAGCTTGCCGCGCGGGTCCAGGACTCGTCGGTGTTTCCCCGCAAATCGGCGCTCATGCTGGCGACGATGTGGCCGGTGCGGACGCTGCGCATATAGATGTTCATGTTGAGGATCAGGTTCGAGACCTTCTGCACCACGCCGGTGACGGCGAGGTCGGCGCCGAGCTGCTGGGCCAGTTGCACGTCGCAGCCGCCGCAGGCCTGCAGGTTCTTTTTGTGGGCCACCGCGTTGACCGGCGCGATGTCGACGATCGCATATCTGCCTGACTCCGCCAGCCCCTTGCGGATCTGATCGCTAACGCGCAGCAGCCGGTCGCGCTCGTCGGAGCGCGGTCCGTCAGTCTCACCCTGCAGGCTGGTGTCGAGCAGTTCGAGATCGAACACCGCCACACTGGGCAGGTTTGCGGCAGTTGCCTGCCCATGCGCCGGCACCGCCAGCACGAACAGCAGAAACGCAGCAGCACGATACGGGCGCATCAGCGAGTTCCCGGCACGATCCACGTGGGCAAATTTGTCACTTGCAACCTAGGACGGATCAGCCATGTTTCAAGCAGAAAGTCCCCAGTGGCCTGGTACCGCTGAAGGGACGCGTCAGGGAGATCGAATGATCCGCTCGTTGGTCGGCGCGATGGTTCTGGCTGCGCTGGCCTCCAGCGCGCTGGCGGATCCGGTCGAGATCAGGATCGGCTATCTCGGCCGTGCCGGGGTCAAGTCGACGCTATCCCTGCTGGCGCAGCCGGCGGAGAACGACGGCGTCGCCGGCGCGCAACTGGCCATCGAGGACAACAACACCACGGGCCGGTTTCTCAACCAGCGTTTTGCACTGGACGACGTCCGCCTCAAGGACAGCGACGATGCCGCAAAGGCAGCACTCGCGCTGGTCGACCGCAAGGTGTCCTTCATCATCGCCGATCTGCCTGCCGATGCGCTGCTGAAGGCCGCGGACGCCGTGCGCGCGCGCGATGCCGTCATCGTCAATGCCGGTGCCATCGACGACCGGCTGCGCGAGGAAGATTGCCGCGGCAATGTCATCCACATCGCGCCGACGCGATCGATGCTCGCCGACGGCCTCGCGCAATATCTGGTCTGGAAGCAGTGGAAGCGCTGGCTGCTGGTGGTCGGCTCGCATCCCGAGGACAAGTTGTTTGGCGACGCGCTGCAGCGCGCCGCCACGCGGTTCGGCGCCAAGGTGGTGCAGACGCGCACGTTCGAAGATACCGGCGGCGCACGGCGCAGCGACAGCGGCGTCACCCTCGTGCAGCGCCAGATGCCGGTGTTCACGCAGTCGGCGCCGGCCTACGACGTGCTGGTCGCCGCTGACGAGAGCGAGGTGTTCGCGTCCTATCTGCCCTATCGCACCTGGGACCCGCGCCCCGTGGCCGGGTCGGCGGGGCTGATGCCGACCAGCTGGGATCCCGCTCATGATCAATGGGGCGCCGAGCAGTTGCAGAGCCGGTTCATGAAGCTGAACCGCCGGCGCATGACCGCGCTGGACATGCAGGCCTGGACCGCGGCGCGCATGGTCGGCGAGGCGGCGTCGCGCACCAACTCCGGTGACGGCAAAGCGCTGCTGGCCTTTCTCAAGAGCCCGGATTTCTCCATCGCCGCCTTCAAGGGCCAGCGCCTGACCCTGCGCGACTGGAACCTGCAATTGCGCCAGCCGATCCTGCTCGCCGACGGCCGCATGGTGGTGTCGGTGTCGCCGCAGGAAGGGTTTCTGCACCAGACGTCCGAACTCGATACGCTTGGCATCGATCGCCCGGAGAGCAAATGCAAGTTGAACTGACAATTGCTGTCGCACGCATCGGACGCTGGCTGTTGCTTCCGGCCTTGCTTGCCTGCCTCGCCTCGCCCGCTTACGCCTTCATCGCCTATGTCTCCAACGAGAAGGCCAACACCGTCTCGGTGATCGACACCGACACCTGGACCGTGACCGCGACCATCAAGGTCGGCCAGCGGCCGCGCGGCATCGAACTCACCCGCGACGGCAAGTTCGTGCTGGTGGCGGTCGGCGACGACGACACCATCCAGATGATCGACACCGCCACCAGGCAAATCGTCGATACCCTGCCCTCCGGCCCCGATCCGGAACTGTTCGTGCAGGACACCGCCGGCAAGATCCTTTACGTCGCCAACGAGAACGACAACACGGTGACGGTGATCGATATCGAGAAGCGCGCGCGACTCGGCGAGGTGCCGGTCGGCGTCGAGCCCGAAGGCATGACCATCAGCCCCGATGGCAAGACGCTGATCAACACCTCCGAGACTACCAACATGGCGCATTTTATCGACACCGCGACGCGCCAGATCGTTGCCAACGTGCTGGTCGACGCGCGGCCGCGCTTCGCCGAGTTCAAGAGCGACAGTTCGGAACTGTGGGTGTCGGCGGAAATCGGCGGCACCGTGACCATCATCGATCCCGCCAAACGCGTGGTCACCGGCAAGATCAACTTCGACATTCCCGGCCTGCGCCGCGAGGCGATCCAGCCGGTCGGCATCGGCATGACCAAGGACGGCAAGACCGCCTTTGTCGCATTGGGCCCGGCCAACCGGGTCGCGGTGGTCGATGCCACCACCCATCAGGTCAAAAAATATCTGCTGGTCGGCCAGCGGGTCTGGCACATGGCGTTCACGCCGGATGAAAAATACCTTGTCGTCACCAACGGCGTGTCCAACGACGTCTCGGTGATCGACGTCGCCGCCCTCAAGGTGATCAAGACCATCCAGGTCGGCGAATTGCCGTGGGGCATCGCCATGGCACCACCATGACGCAGATCGATGCAGCCCCCGTGATCCGCACGCCGGAGCCGGAACAGCAAAGAGGCACGGTCGCAACGCCGGCGCTGTCGGTGGATGGCATTTGCCACGCCTATGGTGTCCGCCGGGCCCTCGACCATGTCAGCTTCGAGGTGGCGCCCGGGCGCTTCGTGGCGTTGCTCGGCCTCAACGGCGCCGGCAAGAGCACGCTGTTCGCGCTGATCACGCGGCTGTTCGGCGTGCAGGCCGGGCAGATCACCATCTTCGGCCATGACATCCTCAGCGATCCCGGCGAGGCGCTGCGGCTGCTCGGCGTCGTGTTCCAGCCGCGTACGCTGGATCCCGATCTCTCGGTCATGCAGAACCTGCTGTACCACGCCGCCCTGCACGGCATCGGCCGGCGCGAGGCGCGGCTGCGCGGCGGCGAGGTGCTGGCGCGGATCGATCTCGGCGACCGCGCCGGCAGCAAGGTGCGCGATCTCTCCGGCGGGCAGATGCGCCGCCTCGAGATCGCCCGCGCGCTGCTGCATCGGCCGCGCCTGCTGCTGCTCGACGAGGCCACGGTCGGTCTCGACGTCAAGGCCCGCGAAAACATTCTCGGCCATGTCCGCCGCCTCGTCGCAGATCAGGGCATCGGCGTGCTGTGGGCCACCCACCTGCTCGACGAGATCGTCGCCGGCGACGATCTCGTCGTGCTGCATCACGGCCGCGTGCTCGCGAAAGGTGCCGTCGACCGCGTCATTTCCGACAGCGACGCGCGCGACCTGCACGGTGCCTTTATGCAGCTGACCCAGGGCGCCGCCGACGCCGGGAGCATCGTGCCATGACCGTCGTGACCTCAGACACGCCGCGCGGATTTACCTGGGCGCAGTATGTCATCTGCCTCAACGGCATCGTCTGGCGCGAGGGCCTGCGCTTCCTGCACCAGCGCGAGCGCTTCGTCTCGGCGCTGGTGCGGCCGCTGGTCTGGCTGTTCATCTTCGCCGCCGGCTTCCGCCAGGTGCTCGGCATTTCCATCATCCCGCCATACGAGACCTACATCCTCTATGAGGTCTACATCACGCCGGGACTGATGGCGATGATCCAGCTGTTCAACGGCATGCAGTCGTCGCTCTCGATGGTCTATGACCGCGAGATGGGCAACATGCGTACGCTGCTGGTGAGCCCGCTGCCGCGCTGGTACCTTTTGTCCTGCAAGCTGCTGGCCGGCACCGCGGTGTCGCTGCTGCAGGTCTACGCCTTCCTGGCGATCGCCTGGTTCTGGGATATCGAACCGCCCCATATCGGCTATCTCACCGTGCTGCCGGCGCTGGTTTTGAGCGGGCTGATGCTGGGCTCCCTGGGCATGCTGATCTCGTCGCGCATCAAGCAACTGGAGAATTTCGCCGGGGTCATGAACTTCGTTATCTTTCCGATGTTCTTCGCTTCATCTGCGTTGTACCCGCTGTGGCGGGTGCTGGAGGGCAGCCCGCTGCTCTACCAGGTCTGCCAGTTCAATCCGTTCACTCACGCGGTCGAACTGATCCGCTTCGCGCTATATGGCAAGATGAACTGGCTGTCCTTCGTGGTGGTCGGCGGCTGCACCGCCGTGTTCATGATCGGCGCGGTGCTGGCCTATGACCCGTCGCGCGGCATCGCGCGATCCAGACCTGCAGGAGGCGAAACATGAAATGGCTGAGGACGCTGGCCGCGTCGCTCCTGGTCGCGGCCTTGGCCGTCTCCTTGGCCGCCCCCTGCTTCGCGGCCGATCCGCGCTATCCCGACTGGCCCTGCGTTCAGGCGAAGGTGCCCGAGATCTCGCTGGCAGCGGTGTGGGCTGGTCCGAGTCTCGATGACGTCGTCGGCAAGTGGAAAGACGACGCCAGGATCAGCGCGCTGGTATCCCGGCTGGCGGCGCGACGCACGCCGCTCGACGAGGCCGAGAAGGCCATCACCGCGTTCCTGTCGGGATCGGGTGCGGAAAAGACCGAGGCGGGAAAACTGCTGTTCGCCGGCCTGTTCGAAACCCTCAATGCGCAGCGTGCGTCGGTGATGAACGGGCTGGAACGGATCACCCGCAAACAGCGGGAGGCCGCCGAGAAGATCCGCGCCGATACGCTGGCGCTGCAGGCGCAGCAAGGCGCGGCGACGCCCGATCCGGCCAAGGTCGAGGAATTCGGCAATCAGCTGGTCTGGGCGACCCGGATCTTCGACGACCGCCGCCGCGTCATCACCTTCGTCTGCGAGGTCCCGGTGGCCATCGACCAGCGCCTGTTCGCGCTCGGCCGGGTCATCCAGCAGGAGATGGAGTGAGTTTGTCGTCGCGGGGCGGGAGTCGCGGCGATAGCTCCGCGCGAACCCGGAATGACAGTCTTGCACGGCTCTACCGTGCCGGCGCGACCTCCTCCGGCCGCGGTTCCGGTTGCGCGTCGACCAGCGGCAGATGGGCGCCGTCCCAGCCGTCGGTACCGTCCGGATACCAGACCACGTTGCTGTAGCCGTAGCTCAGCGCGCGCTTGGCTGCATTCCACGACATCCAGCATTGGGCCTGGCAATAGAACACCAGCGGCCTTGCGGTATCGCCGCCGCTGGCCTGCGCCAGACCGCGCCTGAAATACGCCTCCGTCGGCGCCGCCAGCGCGCCGTAACCGGTGTCGACCAGCCAGATGCTGCCGGGAATGTTGGACCTCGGGGTGTCGCGCCAGATCGTGCCGGCCGGAAGATTCGGCGGCTTCGGCGCCCGCGGCATCACATCGATGAACACCGCCGCTTTCGCGCGCCAGAGCGCTTCCGCCTCCGGTGTCGCGACAACGCGGGCGCCGCGCAGCGTGGCCGGGACCGGCGTGCGATAATTTTCGCTGCGGTAGCCGTCCGGCTCCGGCGCGGCCTGCTGGGCATGGGCGCATGTGGCGAAGGCCAGCATTGCGACACCGGCCAGCGCCAGTCGATTCACGGTTGTTTGGCCGCGCTGTCTGCGCCGAGCGGGCGGTCGTTCTCGTCCAGCAGCGGCACGCCATAGTCGAGCAGGATCCTGTTGATCGCCGGCTGGTTCTCCTGGATCAACCGGTTGAGCTGGCGCTTCCAGTTCTGGTCGGCATGGCGCACACCCATCCCGATGCGGAAGGCCGTCCTTGGTCCGACAGTTTCCTTGACCAGCGGCGTGACGTGCAGCGGCGGATCGGACTGCCTGGCATAGTAGCCGGCCATCGGGCCCCACAGCACGCCGGCATCGATGGTGCCCGCCTTGAGATCGTCGATCATCGCCTGGCCGGACGAATCGACCCGGGTATCAATCATCAGCGGATAGGGTTTTGCGTTCGGCATCAGGCCGTTGGCGGCCATGTTGGTGGCCGGCGGCGTCCCGGCGACGATGCCGATGTGCTTGCCCTTCAGGCGGGGATCGCCAAGCGTCGCCACGTCATCGAGGCCGCCGCCTTGCTTGACCACAACGGCATAGGCCGTGCGATAATAGGGATTGGTGAGTTGCACCAGGTCATCGCCTTGCGGGAAGCCCATGATCACGTCGCAACGATGCGCATTAAGAGTCATGCGGACGAAGCCGGTGGCGTCCGGATAGAACATGTAGTCGAGCTTCTTGTCGAGTTTAGCGGCAAATAGCTCGGCGATCTTGTTCTCGAAGCCTTCACCCTTGGCATTGGAGAACGGCAGATTGCGCGGGTCGGCACAGACCCGCAGCACCTTGGGATCGACCAGTTCGATCGAAAGGTCCGCACTATCAGGCGGCGGAGCCTGTGCCGCCGCGCGCCCTGTCGTCGCGGCCATGACGGCGGCACAGACGAGGACCGCTCGCCAATTGCGCAAAGCGTCATCGATCATCGCCGTCTCCCTTTCCGCCGAACGCCGATACTGCGCAGCTTGCGGACCGGGGTCACTTACGACCCATGCAGGAATCCTCAGCCTGCTGCGCCGCCGGCGGCTTGTCCTCGTGCTTGGCCGGCCGCACGCGCGCCACAGCGTCGAAACCACGAGCGCGCAGATAGACGTAGATGTCATCAAGGTAGCAGGCCACATTGGGGTTGTCGCCGAACGCCGGCATGACGTTCTCCTGTGACGATGTCACATTCTTGCGACCGCTCGCCACAACGCCGAGGAAATCGCCGTAGCTCATCGCCTTGACCGATTCCTTGAGCGCCGGTGCATAGGTCGAGCCCTCGCCGTCGGGCCCGTGGCAGACGTGGCACTCCGAATGGTAGCGGCGATAGCCGGAATAAGTGTACCAGTCCACGGTGCCGTCGGCCCCGATATTGAAGGTCGGGTTGCCCTGATTGTCGTAATATTTCCCGTCCTCCGACTTGACCGCCTTGGGATCGAACAGGTCTTCGGCGAAAGCGATTCCTCCAGTTGACACGACGGCAATCGCGGCAACCACCAAACAGAATTTACGCAAGAGCATGTCCTCGAAGTTCAGGCATTGAATGCGGGGATGAACGAACCGGCGCGTGGAGACGATCCACGCGCCGGCCGATGGTGCCGTTCTATTGCGGCAGCGCGAACACCGTGAGCGCTCCCCCGAGCGCGGTGTAGTTGCTGAGCGCCGCATAGCCGCCGACCGCGCCGAGGCCTGCGGTCGGATCGGTGAGGCCAGCCGCCAGGCCGATGCCTGCCCAGCCGCCCACGCCGGACAGCACGGCGATGTATTGCCGGCCGTTCTGCTCATAGGTCGTCACGTTGCCGATGATGCCGGACGGGGTCTTGAACTTGTACAGTTCCTTGCCCGTCTTGGCATCCACGGCCTTCAGGTAACCTTCCAGCGTTCCGTAGAACACCACGCCGCCAGCGGTGGCGAGGGCGCCCGACCAGACCGAGAACTGCTCCTTGTTGGACCATGCGATCTTGCCGGTCTTGTTGTCCCAGGCAATGAAGTTGCCCATATGGGAGTCGCCCGGAGGCGGATACATCGACAGCGTGGCCCCGACATAGGGCTGGCCGGCGGTGTAGCTCACCTTGAACGGCTCGTAGTCCATGCAGACGTGGTTGGTCGGTACGTAGAACAGCTGGGTATCCGGCGAATAGGCGGCCGGCTGTTCGTCCTTGGTGCCGAGCGCGGCCGGGCAGATGCCCTTGCTGTTGTGGTCTTCGCCGCCCGCTTCGGTCGAGTATTGTGCGACGACCTTCGGACGACCATAGGTCGGCGACGACTTGTTCATGTCGACACCGCTGGTCCAGTTGACCTTCGGATCATACTTCTCGGCGACCAGCAACTCGCCGGTGGCGCGATCGAGGGTGTAGCCAAGACCGTTGCGATCGAAATGCGTCAACAGTTTCCGCGGCGCACCGTTGACCTGCTGGTCGGTCAGGATCATCTCGTTGACGCCGTCATAGTCCCATTCGTCATGGGGCGTCATCTGGTAGACCCATTTGGCAACGCCAGTATCCGCGTTACGGGCGAAGATGGTCATCGACCACTTGTTGTCGCCCGGGCGCTGCTTCGGATTCCAGGTCGAGGGATTGCCCGACCCGTAATACACCAGGTTCAGCTCGGGATCGTAGGAGGTCCAGCCCCATGTGCAACCGCCGCCGATCTTCCACTGATCGCCCTGCCAGGTCTTGACGCTGGAGTCCTTGCCAACCGGCTTGCCGAGTTCCGTGGTCTTTTCGGGATCGACCATGATCTGGTCATCCGGACCTTCGGAGAAGGCACGCCATGCCAGCTTTCCGGTCTTGGTATCGTAGGCCGTCATGTGGCACTGCACGCCGAACTCGCCGCCGGAAATGCCGATCAGGACCTTGTCCTTGACCACGAGCGGCGCCGAAGTGCCGGTCGCGCCCTTGCCGGGATCGCCGTTCTTGACGGTCCATTCCACCTTGCCGGTCTTGGCGTCGAGCGCCACCAGCGTCGTGTCGGCCTGGTGCAGGAAGATCTTGCCGTCACCATAGGCGACGCCGCGGTTGACCGTATCGCAGCACATCACAGGAATCACGTTGGGATCCTGCTTGGGCTCGTACTTCCAGACGATCTTGTTTTCCTGCGCGAGATCCATCGCGTAGACCTTGTTGGGGAACGGCGTGTGGACGTACATCATGTTGCCGATGATGAGCGGTCCGCCTTCGTGGCCGCGCAGCACGCCGGTCGAGAACGTCCACGCCACCTGCAGCTTGCCGACATTGTCGGCGGTGATCTGCTTCAGCTTGGAATAGCGCTGACTGCCATAGTCGCCAGCCGGGATCACCCAATCCTTTGGATTTTGCGACATCTTGATGAGTTCGTCATTGGCAAATGCGGCGCCTGAGGCAAACACCGCCGTCGCGCCAAGACAGGTCGCGAGCAGCACCTTGTGCATATCGACTTCCTCCCACGTTATATCTTGTTCATTTTTGTTTCTAGAAACACGACGGACCCGCAGCCCACGAGTCCGACACCGACGACCGGGATGTAGTTAAACGATACTACCGCCATCGTGACGCAGCAGCGTCAACGATCTCGTTTCGGATCCACTCAGCTTCCGTGAACGTCGGCCATCCCAATCAACCGAGGTCCAATTGGAGTTCGAGCAAGGAAATGGTATTCTCGTCAACCGAAGCGTGCAATCAAAATAATAGGATTTTCAATTCGTCGCGCATTGCATCAAATTCTTTTTGCGACGCCGCAAAATTCTGTTGGGTCAGGGCTACTGACACACATGCTTTATGGAGCAAATGCCGATGACGATGCGGTGGAAAGCGTTCATCGCAGGCGTCGCAATCGCCGCAACTACACTTGTGCATGCGCAACATGATGCCTCGCCGCTCGCGGTCGATGAAATCGCGCCTGGGATTTTTGTTCACGTCGGCGCCATCGCCTTGATGACGCACGACAATGAAGGTGACGCCGCCAACGCCGGATTTGTCATCGGCGACGACGCCGTGGCGGTGATTGATAGCGGCGGCAGCGTGCAGGAAGGCCGTCGTCTTCTGGCCGCCATTCGTGTGCGCACGAACAAACCGATTCGTTATGTGGTGAACACGCACGGGCACCCCGACCATGTTTTCGGCAATGCAGCATTCGTTGCCGACGGAACCCAATTCGTGGGCCACGCGAAGCTGCCGCGCGCTCTCGCGGCGCGCGGCAGCTTCTATCTCGACACCTTCCGCCGCGTCATCGGCGACGACCTGATGGCCGAGGTGCGTATCGTCCCACCGACCGTGCTGGTCGACGCCGAGACTGAACTCGATCTCGGTGGCCGCAAGCTTTCATTGCAGGCATGGCCCGCCGCCCATACCGACCATGACCTCACCGTGTTCGATCAGGCCACTGGAACCCTATTTGCCGGCGACCTTGCCTTCATTTCGCACGTCCCCGTGCTCGACGGCAGCCTGCGCGGCTGGCTCAAGGTGCTCGACCGGCTCGACGAATTGCCCGCGCAACGGCTGGTTCCCGGACATGGCCCGGTGATGGCAGCGCCACACGCACTGGCCGATGAACGTCGCTACCTGACGACGCTTGTCGCGGATGTGCGCGCGCTGGTCGCCCGGGGCGCGCCAATGGCCGCAGCCGCTTCCGCCGCCGCGTCGGAGCGCACGCACTGGCAACTGTTCGACGACTACAACGGCCGCAATGCAACAACAGCATTTTCAGAAATTGAGTGGGAATGAACCCGCAGCAGGCCTATGATCGGGATTGTTGCGTCAACCATGGACAGGAAGCGCGACCATGTCTCGATCCGCATTTCGCCTGCTCTGCATCGCCGCCCTGCTTGCCGCCGCGCCCGTCGCACGTGCTGCCGCGCCCGATCCCTGGCCCGGCCTGGTACAGGACATCTTCAACAGCCGCGATATGAAGGACGGCGCCGGCGTCATCGCGCTGGAGATGCCGGCCCGCGCCGAGGACGCTGCCATCGTCCCCGTGACGCTGCGGACGCTGCTGCCGCCGACCGATCCGCGCCACGTCAAAGCCATCACCCTGGTGATCGACCAGAACCCGGCGCCGATGGCCGCGCGCTTCGTGCTGGGCGCTGACGCCGCGGTGTCGGAGATCTCGACCCGCGTCCGCGTCAACAACTACACCGACGTTCATGCCGTCGCCGAACTCAGCGACGGCAATCTCTATATGGTGAAGACCTATGTGAAGGCTTCCGGCGGCTGCTCGGCGCCGACCGCCAAGACCGTCGACGATTCGACGGCCAGAATCGGCCAACTCCGGTTCCGGCAATTTGTCCGCGACGCCAAGCCCGACGATGGCCCCGCCAACCGCAGCCGCGACGCCCAGGTGATGATCGGCCATCCCAACAATTCCGGCCTGCAGATGGACCAGGTCACCCAGCTCTACATTCCTGCATTCTTCATCGATGCCGTCAAAGTGACGCAGGGCGACAGCCTGGTGCTGGCCATGGAGGGAGGCATCTCGATCTCCGAAGATCCGAATATCCGCTTCACCTATGCCTCCAACGGCGCCAGGCAGATCCGCGTCGAGGCAAAGGACACCGAAGGCCACGTTTTCCAGGGGGAGTGGAAGGCCGAAGCGCCGGGAATGTGAGCCCCTCTTGCCGCCCTGCGAGGCTGCGCTTGCCGAGCTGAACCAGAAGACCCGCCGGCTTCAGCCTGGCGACCCGCATTCAGAAGCAGCGCACCTCGGCTTCCGCCTGGGCGCGGCGGAGGTCGTTGAGCGCCGTGGTGGCCTGCTGGGAGGAGCGGAACTGGCCGCCAAGATTGCCCTGAACCTGCGCCATGCTGAGCACGGTTTCCGCGGTGACGTAGCGATCATAGGGCAACAGCGACGCCACCACATCCACCGAGCAGGAGCACTGATCGAGCGCCTGGCGGTTCTCGCCATTGGCCTTCATGCAGCCGAACACATATTCCGCCCGCGCCGCCGTCGGATAGTCGTTGACGTCGTCGGCCTTTGCGGCGGCCATCGCGCCGACCGCGATCAGCGCCGCGACTGTCGTCGATATGAATTTGGCCGCCATCATGCTGTCTCCGCCTCTCAACCACCCTACTACAGCAGGCGTCGACAGCAAACAGCACAGTCTCCTGCCTGACGATTTTGCGCTGCACCACGAGTGCAAGTGACTTTCACGACGCCCTCGCACCGTGATAGCTAAGGCCAACGAACAACAAGGTCGGGGAGAACCTCATGATGCGCGTGCTGCTGCTCTCGTCAGCAATCCTGCTCGCGGCCGCGCCGCCGGCTGTGGCCCAGACGAAGGGCAAGGGCATCCGACTCTGGAACCTGACCACGGAAACGATATCGGGTTTCCAGCTGTCTCCCGCCGGCAAGAGCGAATGGGGCCCCAACCAGACCCTCAATGACAAGGACAAGGAGGTCGACCACGACGAACGCCTGCGCATCACCGACGTGACCCCGGGGCGCTATGACGCCCGGGTCAGCTATCGCGACAAACGGCAATGCCTGGTGCGCGACATCGAGATCGTCGCCGACGCGGTGTTCTCGATTGCCGACAAGGACCTCAAGGATTGCAGCAAGCGCAACTAGCCGCGCGCCGACACGCCGGCTTCGGCCTTGTCGTTGGTGTGCGGGTATTCGCAGCGCCAGCGCACCGCCGTCCACTTCGGATGTTCGCCGACCCATTGGGCGATGTAGGGCTGCGCCCCCATGGTGCATTGCTGCAGCGAGCCGCTATAGTTGAACACCAGATGGGTCTCTTCACAGGTCGCGGGCGACAGCACCGCACAGACCGTGACAATCAGTTCGATAGGATTCATTCCAGGCACCCTTTCCTCAAGGCATTCCTGCGACGCAACGACATTACACGAGAAGAAACGGGACGGCGCGAGAGAAAGTTTCAGGACAACGCGCTGCGCCGCCCGCGGATACCGCTCGCTGGTATCATCGCCCCGGCCGGACCTAGAAGTTAACGCCATAGATGATCCGCGCCTGATGGCGCTCGAAATTGACCAGGTCGATGGCGGCCGTCGAGCCGGTCTCGCGGCCCCAGACCTGCGAGCTCCAGGCTGCGGTCAGCCGCGACCGCTCGGACAGTTTCAGATAGGCCGTCGGCCCGACGAACAGCGCCTGTCCTTCCAGCGCATCGAGGCCGAGACCGTCGTAGCGACGCAGGTAGCGCGCCTCGCCGCCGACCAGCAGGCCTGGCCGCAGCTGCGCCATCACCGCCATCGCCACGCCCAGCGTCGATTCGCGCGCGGTGAATGCGGCACCGGCCAGCCGCGCCCATTCCGGCTGGTAGCTGACGTTCAGTGCGGCGAGCACCGTGTTCGCCACCAGTTCGCGATCGAAGGCGAGCGTCAGTTCGGTGCCGTAGACCCGGCCCGACATGGCGCTGGTTTCGTCGATACGGTCGGCATGGGTTTCCACCGCCAGGGTCAGGCCGAACGGCGCCGCCTCCCGGCCGAGAAACCGGTAGCGCAGATCGAGCGACACCCCCTGCCAGGCGAGCTGGCGGCGATCGTCGAGGCCGGGGACGCCCCGGATGTCGTGCGCTGCGAAACTGCTGCCCAGTTCGACGCGGAAATTCGGTGCCGGCACGAACTCAACTTCGAATTCCTGCTCGCCACTGCGGTAGGTCCCGCTCTTGCCCAACCGCCCGGTCGACTGGCTCTGGAATTCGCGATCGCCGGAATCGCCGACGTCGGACCCGATCATGAAGCCGAACAGGTGTTCGGTATCGATTCCCTCGGCTCGCGCGCCGGCCGGCAGCAGGACTGCGAGCCATAGCGCTGCAGTGCGAAGGACGTTCGAGGCAACGGGCATCGGAGGTCACCAGCAAATCAACCCGCCGGCGATGCCGGACGCGGCGGCGGCGATCCTATCGAAACGATGCGCCACGTCATAGACGTATGCGATCCGGCACCCGGCAAATGGTTCCAGCGATGAATTAATTCATTTTTCTCGCCATTTGCCGGTTGTTGGCGCACTGATGTTCGATCGGTGCCGGCCGTCCGGCGGCTGGTCCTGCCTGCGCAACCCGGGTGCAGGGCGTCCAGACATCCGTCACGTCCCCTGACGCGTCGGTCGAGCACGGCGTCGGGCGCGCACGATATCGTTGGCTCCTTTTGAAAGCGTCAGGCCATCCATGGCAACCACTCCGCTGGGCTCCCCGACCAATGTTCTCATTGTCGAAGATGAAATGGTGCTGCGCATGCGCGCCGTCGACATCGTCGAGGACGCCGGCTACACCCCGGTGGAAGCCGTCAATGCCGACGAGGCGATCGCCATTCTGGAATCGCGCTCCGACATCTCGCTGCTGTTCACCGATATCCAGATGCCCGGCAGCATGGACGGGTTGAAGCTGGCCCATGCCGTGCATGACCGCTGGCCCGCGATCAAGATCATCCTGGTGTCCGGCCAGATCAAGGTCTCCGACACGGACAAGCCCGCCGACAGCCGCTTCTTCGGCAAGCCGCTTGAAGTGAAGCAGATGATCCACGAACTGCAGGACATGATGGGCAAGGGCGCATTGAAGATTGTCCAAAAAGCAGCACTGCCGCTGGCCGTCGAGGCCCTCGCCAGGCCGAAGCAGGCTGCAATGCTGCATCCCTCAGCGGCCCAGGAGTCCCTGACCGCAGAAAACGACAGTCTTCGGCTGCTGCTGGAGCAGGCGGTGATCGACGCCAAGGTGTTGCTGGCACAGGCCGGCATCGACGCCAAGGAACGCGAGGCCGCCGACAAGCTGCAGAAGCTCATCCTCGACGAGCTGCATCACCGCATCAAGAACACCCTTGCCACCGTCAGCGCCATCGCCTCGCAGAGCCTGCGCACCGCGACCTCCATCGATCATGCCCAGCACGCCATCGAGGGCCGGCTGATCGCGCTGGGACGCGCCCATGATCTCCTGATGCAGGTCAGCTGGGCCAATGCCAGCCTCGCCCACACCGTCCGCGGCGCCACCGAACCCTATGACAGCCAGGGCGCCGGCCGGTTCTCGATCGAGGGGCCGGACATCCGCATCACCTCCGGCGCGGTGATCGCACTGGCCATGACCTTCAACGAGCTGTGCACCAACACCACCAAGTTCGGCGCGCTGTCGGTGCCCGCCGGCCGCATCGAGATCGCCTGGACCATCGACGACGCCACCCGGCGGCTGCGTCTCACCTGGACCGAAAAGGGCGGACCCGCGGTGAAGGAGCCGACCCGCCGCAGCTTCGGCACGAGAATGATGGGATCGCTCGGCCAGCAGCTCAGCGGCGAAGTGCATCTGGCCTACAATCCCGACGGCTTTGTCTATGTGCTGGACGTGCCGCTGGCGTCGCTTGAAGTGAAGCCCTGAGTCGATCGCTCAGGTCACCACCGCAAACAGCTTCTCGATGTGCGGCACGGCCTCGACCAGTTCGCGGGTGTAGGCGGTCTGCGGATTGTCGAACAGCGCGTGGCTCTCGCCTTGCTCGACGATCTCGCCGTTGCGCAGAACGATGGTGCGCTGGCACATCATGCGCACCACGTTGAGATCGTGGCTGACGAACAGGAAGGACAGCCCGTCCTCGCGGCGCAGCCGCTCCAGCAGCTGCAGCACCACCGCCTGCACCGAGACGTCGAGGGCCGCGGTCGGCTCATCGAGCACCATCAGCCGCGGTTCGCAGGCGATGGCGCGGGCGATGCCGATGCGCGCCTTCTGGCCGCCTGACAACTGATGCGGAAAGCGCTGCAGCAGTTCAGCGGGCAGGCCGACGCGCTCGGCGCATTCGCTGACGCGCTTGCGCAGGGCGTCGCCGTTGCGCATGCCGAGGAGACGCATCAGCGGATGGGCAATGCAATCGAACGCCGTGAAGCGCGGATTCAGGCTGTCGTTGGGATCCTGGAACACGATCTGGATGTCGCGGCGCTGCGGCGCCTTGTGAAAGTCACGTGCCGGGATATGGCTGATCGACTCGCCATTGAAGTTGATCTGGCCCTCGCTCTGGTCGAGCAGCCGGCAGATCATCCGCGATGTGGTGCTCTTGCCGGAACCGGACTCGCCGACCAGGCCGACGCTCTCGCCGGCCGCCATGGTCATGGAAAATGTCTTCAGCGCCAACGTGCCGTCGGGGAAGCGCTTCACCAGGTTCTGCACGTCGAGCAGCGGCGGCGTGCCGTGCGCGGGCGCCGGGCGCGGCGCGGCGGGAAT
>DATCUS010000150.1:0-1742 GCA_036561845.1 Tardiphaga sp.
CTTGCCCTGCACCAGGGCCGGCGGCACGGTGATGCTCACGCCCGCCGCGGCCGCGAAGCCGCTGAGCGCATCGTCCAAGGGGCCCGGCGCGATGCGGTAGGCCTTCTGCACCTCGGGTGCGGACACCGTGGACGTGGCGCCGGATGCCGGCTGGGCCATTGCGCCGCTGGCGGCGCAACCCATGGCCAGCACGGCTGCGTGCACGGACAGCGTGAGCACGCGATGCGACGGCGGGCGCGAAGGACTCGGGATGAATGCGGAAGGTCGGCTGCGGTCCATGAGGTTCTCTCTCCGGAAGGTGGTGAAGTTGCTGTTCCTCAAGGCTTCACACCCGAGAGACGAAAAAGGGACAGGCCCTGCCGCAGATTTTTTCGATGCGGTGTCCGCGCCATGCGGACGCGCCGCCGTTCAGGCACCCGGCGCGACGATGCTCACCCAGTAGCGCGTGCGGTAGAGCACGTCCACCGGCAGGGCCTGCGGCAGGCTGTCGAGCACCGGGCCGGTGTCCTTCAGCTGGAACACGCCGGAGATGCGCAGGTCCGCCACGGCGGGGTCGCAGCGCAGCACGCCGGGCCGGTAGCGCGCCAGTTCGGTCGCGAAATCTTGCAGCCGCATGTTGCGCGCATGCAGGATGCCGCGCGACCAGTCGTCGGCATCGGCGCCCGCGGCAGCGATGTCGCCGACGCCGCGCGCATCGAAGGATGCCTGCTGACCGGCGTCGAGCACCACGATGCGCGCCGCGGCATCGCGCGGTCGGACCTCCACCGCGCCATGCAGCACGGCGATGCGGCTGCGCTCGCCGTCGAGTTGCCGCACCACGAAACGGGTGCCGAGCGCGCGCAGGCGCCCGTGCGCGGTCTCGACGATGAACGGCCGATATCCAGGCACGCCGGGAGCCACGGCATCCGGCGCCGTGTCGATGACGATCTCGCCGGCACGCAGGCGCACCAGACGCTGGTGCGCGTCGTACGCGACATCGATGGCGGTCGCGGTGTTGAGCTGCAGCCGCGTGCCATCGGGCAAGGACAGCGCGAGCCGCTCGCCGGTGGCGGTGCGATGGTCGGCCAGCCACTCGGCCGCGGGCGTCATGCGCCATGCCAGCCATCCGGCCGGCGCGGCGCCGAGCAACACCGCCAGCGCCTTGATGGCCCCACGCCGGTCGGTGCGCAACGGACGGCCGAGTGCCGGCACCGCCAGTTCGCGCGGCAGCAGGTCGAACTTGATCGCCACGCGCTCGGCGCGCTGCCAGGCGAGTTCGTGCATCGGATGCGCAGCGCGCCAGTGCGACCATCGCGCGCGCTCGGCCTCCGTCGCCTCACCCGACTGCAGCAGCAGGAAGCCCTGCGCCGCCCGCAGCGCCACGGGCGGGTCGAGGCCCTCGGACGCGAGCCGGGTCATTCGGCCAGCAGGATGCATTGCGCCAGCGCCTGCGCCATGTAGCGCTTGACGGTGCGCTCGCTGACGGCAAGCTTCGTCGCGATCTCGGCATAGCCCAGACCCTCGAGCTGCGCCATCAGGAAGGCAGTGCGCACCGGTGCGGGCAGACCGTCGAGCATCGCGTCGATGTCCTGCAGCGTCTCGAGAATGATCGCCTGCTGCTCCGGCGAAGGCGCGACCGGCTCGGGCATGGCGGCCAGCGCGTCGAGGTAGGCCTGCTCCAGCGAACGCCGCCGGTACAGGTTGGCCATCAGCCGCTTCGCGATGACGGTGAGGTAGGCGCGCGGCTCGCTCAGTTGCCAGTC
>DATCUS010000151.1:0-29266 GCA_036561845.1 Tardiphaga sp.
CGGCAGCGCCAGCCAGGCGCGCCGCATCGGAGCTAGCTCCCAGCCCTGCAGCTTCAGCGCCAGCGGCGGCCGAGGCCGGACCGGCCAAGCCGAAACCAAAACCGCGCAAACGCCGTGCACCCCCGCCGCTATTGTTCGGCCTGTTCAGGTAATTCGGCGAAGCTCAGGTCGCGAGGCGGCCGTTCATATCCACGTCCGCCCTTGCACGGCGAGGGATAACGTTGCCGCAGGTTTCCAACAAAAAGCGCCGGGAAACCGGCGCTTTTGAATCGCAGAGGCTGGCGGGAACCTAGTTGGGCGATCCGCCGGTACCCTGCAGCGCCAGCTTGGAATTGAACGGTGAGTCACCGTGGTTCGGCTCCAGCACGACGACGACACTGCCTGGCTTGACCCGGCTGTAGAGGTCGATGACGTCCTCGTTGGTCATGCGGATACAGCCCGACGAGATCGAGGCGCCGATATATTCCGGCTGGTTGGTGCCGTGAATGCGGAACAGGGTGTCCTTGTTGCCCTGGTAGAGATACAGCGCCCGGGCGCCGAGCGGATTGTCGACGCCGCCGGGCACCTGGGCCGGCAGGCCCTCGATGCGTGCGTGGATGTCCTTGGTCGGTGTCCACTTCGGCCATTCCGCCATGTTGCCGACGCGGGCGACGCCGGAGAACGCCAGGGCTTCCTCGCCGACGGTGACGCCGTAGCGGATCGCCTTGCCGCCATCCATCACGTAATACAGGTAGTGATTGTCGGAATCGACGACGATGGAGCCGGGCAGTTCCTTGCGGTGGTAGTCGACAATGGCGCGGCGGAACGGCGCGGCGACCGGGGTGTTGACGTAGCGTGCCTTGGCGAGTTGGGCCTTGTCCTGCGGCTTGAGGCTGGCTTCCGGTGCAGGCTGATAGGTGGTCGAGGTCGCCTGCATGCAGCCCGACATCATCAGGCCGGCGGCAACCAGAAGTCCCAGTCTAACGGTAAGAGACGTCATAAAATCATTCCAACTGTAAACTGGCGCGCTGCGCGCCGATCCTGCGCCGATTCAATGGAGATTGAGTATCATCGAAACCGGCAAAATTCACAGTGCTTCCACGCGCATTCGATCACGCAGCGCACAACTGTGTCCGATTTGTCGCAGATTTGTCGATGGAGAACTCGTCCAGCAGCTCTTCATAAACTAAAGGCGCCGGTCGCAACCGACGCCTTCTGCAAATTCCGTCGCGGGACGATCAGAACGAGGCCCCGCCGCCCTGAAGGGCCAGCTTCGAATTCACCGGCGAGTCGCCCTGCTTGGGTTCCAGCACCACGACCACCGCGCCGACCTTGACGCGGTTGTAAAGGTCGATCACGTCCTCATTGGTCATGCGGATGCAGCCCGACGAGATCGAGGCGCCGATATATTCCGGCTGATTGGTGCCGTGGATCCGGAACAGCGTGTCCTTGCCGCCGGAGTACAGATACATGGCGCGCGAGCCCATCGGATTGTCCGGGCCGGGGGGGACAAACTTGGGCACGCCAAGACGGGAGATTTCCGAGGCCGTGGGGTGCCACGGCGGCCACTCGGTCATGCTGCCGACCTTGGCAACGCCGGACCACGCCATGGCTTCCTCGCCGACGGTGATGCCGTAGCGGATCGCCTTGCCGCCATCCTGCACGAAATAGAGATAATGGTTGTCGGAATCGACCACGATCGAGCCGGGCAGTTCCTTGCGGTGGAAATCAACGATCGCGCGGCGGAACGGCTCGGCGACCGGCGTCTTGACGTAGGACACCTTGGCCAGCAGTTCTCTGTCGCGTGGCTTGAGGTTTTTGTCCGAGGAGGCCTCGTAGGTCGTTGCCTGCATGCAACCCGACAGCATCAGGCCGGCGGTCAGTACAAGTCCCAACCTAAGCTTTAGAGCCGACATTTGATTGTTCCAATACGCCAGCGCCGAAGGCGCTGCGAAACCGCGATTCCATGAAATGATTATCGCTGAAACGGGTCACATTTCCAGCGCTTACACGTTGCCTGATGCAGGTGGCGAGCAACCTGTGTCCAAATTGTCGCAGGCAGCCGCGGGCGCGGCTACTTCCTAGGCAGCGCGCTGCGTCCGGTCGTGAGTGCATTGCGCTTCGGGTCACGCCGCCGTGAGATCGGCGGCCTGGCGGGGCTTGGCGGGGCTTGGCGGGTTGCCCGAAGGCTGTCATGACCGCGACTGGCCGGATCGGTCATGGTGGCCTCCCGATTCGCCGTCGCCTTGCTCCATTGTTCCAGTTCCGGAGTTGCCCATGCTCGCTGTCTTCACCCCCGCCGATTCCGCCCTGAAGCGCTCCGAACCCGCCGATCTGGCGGCGCTGCCGGACAGTGCGGTGTGGATCGACATGGTCAAGCCGTCGCCCGATGAGGACCATGCGGTGGAGCGGCTGGCCGGGATCGAGATACCGACCCGGGAGGACATGCAGGAGATCGAGATTTCCAGCCGACTCTATATCGAGAACGGCGCCCGCTACATGACCGCCAGTCTGATGTGTGCGGCCGACACCGAGTCGCCGCGCATCAGCCCGGTGACCTTCATCCTCACCCGGCAACGGCTGGTGACGGTGCGCTACGATTCCCCGAAGCCCTTCGCGCTGGTGGAAATGAAACTGGCGAGGTTGGCGCCGCCCAACGCCAATGGCGAGACCGTGCTGCTCGAACTGCTCGATGCGGTGATTGACCGCTGCGCCGACATTCTCGAGCGTGCCGGCGCCGACGTCGACCAGGTCAGCCACGACATCTTCGAGCCAGATGAATCCATGCGTACCGGCCACGCCAAGCGCTATTCGGAAATCCTGATCGCCATCGGCCGCAAGGGCGACCTCACCTCGAAGGTGCGGGAAAGCCTGGTCTCGATCGGCCGCGTGGTGACCTTCGTCACCGCGGAAGCCGACGGCGTCAAATGGTCCAAGGAGATGCGCGCGCAGCTCAAGACCATGCAGCGCGACGTGGCGTCATTGACCGACCATGCCTCGTATCTGTCGAACAAGATCACCTTCGTGCTCGACGCCATGCTGGGCGTGGTCAACCTCGAACAGAACAATATCATCAAGCTGTTCTCGGTGATGGCCGTCGTCCTGATGCCGCCGACCCTGATCGCTTCGGTCTACGGCATGAATTTTCGCCTCATGCCCGAGCTGCAATGGGAGCACGGCTACCCGATGGCGCTGATCATGATGCTGCTCGCCGGCGCGCTGCCTTACGCGTTCTTCAAGTGGAAGAAGTGGCTGTAGCTCTGGCCGCGAGTCATGGGATGTGTGGCAACGACAAGCCCGCCGGCGTGAACCGGCGGGCTTCGTCATAGTCGCGACAGCCTAGTCGCAGACCTCAACGCGGCGGATGCGCACGCCGTGGCGCGTCGCGATGCGCCGGCGAACGAGGTAGCAGGACCCCTCGTCTTCATAGCCGCCGTAAGCGTAGGGATAGGCAAAGGGATAGCCGCCGTAGTATCCGCCGTAATAGCCGCCGAACCCGTAGCCGCCAAAACCCCCGCGGTGGAAGCCGCCACCATGGAAGCCGCCACCATGGAAACCGCCGCCATGAAAGCCGCCGTGGCCGCCACCACCGCGCGCCGAGGCGCCGGTGACGGTGCCCAGGCCAACGGCGGTCACCGCCAGCAGGATCAAGATCGTTCTACGCAACATGTGCTGTCCTCATTGTGTCGTCGTGCCACGTCCCGCGGGATGACTAGCAGGTCAGGCGCCGCTTGGAACGTGACAAACCTGTTAACCGGGGCCTATGGGCCGGCCATGCAAGCAACTTTACTTGATGCTCGACAGGACGCTCCGAATGCGTCGGCCGCGCTGATCTGCATCAAGCCCGCGCGATGGGATCGGCGAGTTTGTGTTGCGATGTTTCTGTCGTGAAATCACGGCAATGCAGACGTCGCCGGATGAGCTTCGCGCCGAAGCGGGGCTGTCTACCCCTGCCGGAAGCCGATGCGAAAAGCACCCCAGTGGCGACCGCGCACCATGATCGGCGATGACAGGTCCTTCATCAGCACGAAGTTGCCGCCGCCCATGTCGCGCCGGTAGGTCTGCAGCAGGAATGGCCTGGTATTGGCCGCGACCTTGCGTACCGCGCGGTCGCTGAACAGCCGGCGGTTGCGGCAGTTTGCATTGTTCCACACCGGATCCGGACCTTGCGGAAGCCGGTAGTTGGGATTGTGGGTCGGCAGATAGCCGCCCTTGGCCCAGGCCACGGAGAAAGCAATGCGCGGGTCGATGGTCTGCACCGGATCCTGGATCGGCGGCAGGATGCGGTCGGTGAGCGCCACATAGTCGGTGAGGTACTGCTTGGGATCGGTGCCGGGAATTTCGCGATAGGCTTCGTCAAACAATTGATGGAGACCGATGTCGCCGCGCACGATGGCCGCCTCGAAGGCGGCGGCGATCTGCTGCGCGGTCTGCACGACGACGCGGATCAGCGGCGCGTCGGCGGTTTCCACGCCGCTGTTGGCGATCAGCGCGATCAACTCCTCGGACAGGTCGAGCAGGGCGGCGACGCGGTCGTCGGCACGCTTCAATTCGGTGGAGGACAGGCCGACGCCGCCAGCGAGGTCGGTGAGGTCGCCAATGACAGCATCGCAATGCGAGAGATTGGACGTCGCTGCGTTGGCCACGCTGTCGATCTCGCGGCCGACCGCGGTAAAGCCGTCCTGCACGCGCGCCATGATGTCCTGGATCTGCCGGGCGCCGTCGCCGGCATTGTTGGCGCGCAGCGAGGCGTCGCTGCTCTCGCCGATCAGGCTGCCGATCTGGCCGTCGAGATCGCGCACCGTCTCGCTGATCAGCTGGGTTGCCTGTCGCGTCGCCTCGGCAAGGTTCTTCACCTCGCTGGCCACCACAGCAAAACCCTTGCCGGCCTCGCCGGCGCGCGCCGCCTCGATGGTGGCGTTGAGCGCCAGCAGGTTGGTCTGCTTGGCGATCGCCGCGATCGAGCCGGACACCTTGCCCACCTGGGTCAGCGCACTGCCGACCGCGCCAAGCCGTTGCTCGATGCGGCCGACCGCCTTGATCAGCTCGGCGATGTGCTGCACGGCTGTCTCGACCACGCTGCGGGAATCGCTGATGTCGCCGACAGCAGCCGCGGTCGCCGATTGCACGGTATGCGAGGCGCTGGCGATCGCACGGTTGGCGGCGACCATGGTTTCTGCAGTATTCTGCAAATGGCTGAAGCGCTCGGACTGGCCGGATACGCGGCCGGCGACTTCCTGCAGATTGCCGGCGACATCGGCGAGTTCGACGCCGAGTTCGCCGATGCGGTTGGAAAGCTGGTCGATCAGGCGCTCGCTGTCCGATGAGACGGCTGCGGAGTTTTCAGGCCTTGCCATCTGCATCACGGACATCGCCGAATCCCCACGCATCCACATGTCAGTGTCGGATATTACGGTCGCGATGGTAAATAACGGATTATTTTGCAGCCACAAGTAGGTGCTGTCTTACTCCTTTGACGTGATATTTCGGTGCCGCAATGCAGCGCATGCGAACCGCGATGCACACATCAATCGATGTTGCGCTGCCCGCGCGAGCGCGCCGCTGGTGTTCCCCGCGCCTCAATTTCAACGGTAAAATTTGAGCGTTCCGCTGAACAATTGGCAGAGACGTTGCTGCGATAAGACTCGCAGACAATATGAGGACGCCATGGTTGAAAAAGACGCAAACGCCGGCCGTAACATCATCGACTTCCTCGGCTATCAGCAGGGCCGCAAGGCATCCGCGCTATTGGCGCGTTGCTGCAAGCATTGTGGCGCCGCACTGCTCGACGGCGAATCCGAAGACGATTGTTCCAGCGCCGGAGTCGGCATCCAGGCCGCCAAGCCGCGCAAATTTCGCGCGGAGTAGCAACACCGTGATCCTCAGCCACGCTCATTCGCGTGGCTGAGGATCACTCGCTGCTCGCGCCCTCAGGCGCGCCAGATGCGCGCCGGGGAATGACAACTCAGCGGCTAGACGTGTTGCCCGCCGTTGATGTGGATCTCGGCGCCATTCACGTAAGAACTGGTTTCCGTGCACAGCACATAGATGATCTTCGCCACTTCGTCGGGCGTGCCAAGACGATGCAGCGGGATCTGTTCGGCGACGATCTTGTCGGTGCCGGGCGACAAAATCGAGGTATCGATCTCGCCCGGCGCGATGGCGTTGACGCGGACGCCGAGGCGACCGAAGTCCGACGCCATCTCGCGGGTCAGGGATGCCAGCGCGGCCTTCGATGTGGCATAGGCGGCGCCGGCAAAGGGATGCACGCGCGAGCCGGCGATCGAGGTGACGTTGACCACCGAGCCCTTCGCCGCCTTCAATTCCTCGATAAGGCCGCGCGCCATCATGATCGGCGCGAAGAAGTTGACGCGAAACACGTGGCTCCAGGTGTCGACGTCGGTATCGATCGAGCCCATCCGCTTGCCGCCTTCGGCCTTCGGCGAGATCGCGGCATTGTTGACCAGCGCGTGCAGCATGCCGCCTTCCAGCCGCTCCTTGATCTCGGCGATGGCACGGGTGGTGTCGGCATGGTCGGCGAGGTCGACCTGGACATGGTCTTCGGGGCCGGCATCCCAAGGGCATTCCTCGGGAAACGGATGCCGCGAGCAGGTCAGCACCCGCCAGCCGGCGCTGGAAAACCGCATCACCGTGGCGTGGCCGATGCCGCGGCTGGCGCCGGTCAGCAACAAGGTGCGCTTCGGGGCATTGGAGGTCGCGCTGCTGGGCATGCCGGTCGGTCTCGTTCTGCTGTCGGGGCTCACGGGTAGAGCCTCACCTTGGTCCATGAATCGTGGGCGGCTGCGCCATCGCGGCGGAATTCGATGCGGTCATGCAGCCGGAACGGGCGATCGTGCCAGAATTCGATGCGGTGGGGGGTGATTCGCCAGCCGGTCCAGCCGGGTGGCCGCGGCACGCTGCCGATCATGTGCTTGGCCGCCTCCCTGGCAATGGCCTGCTCGAAGGCAAAACGGCTTTCCAGCGGCTGCGACTGCTTGCTCGCCCAGGCGCCGATCTGCGCCTGCTTCGGCCGCGAGGCGAAGTAGGCGTCGGCCTCGGCCTCAGTGACGGCCGTAACCGGGCCGCGAATCCGCACCTGGCGGCGCAGCGACTTCCAGTGAAACAGCAGCGCGGCCTTGGGGTTGGCGGCGAGCTCCTGGCCCTTCTGGCTGGCGATGTGGCTGTAGAACACGAAGCCGTCGGCGTCGTAGCCCTTCATCAGCACCATGCGGACGTCGGGCAGGCCGTCGGGATCGACGGTCGCCAGCGCCATGGCGTTGGGATCGTTGGGTTCGCCGGCCACGGCCTCGGCGAACCAGTCGGCGAACAGGGCAAACGGCTCCTCCGCCGCCGTAAAATCACCGGACGTTAACTGGCTTGGGTGTTTGATGGATGTGTCGGTCATGTCCGGAGTTCCGATTTGCGTCCGCGTGCGTACCAGAGCGTGTTGCGCCCCCTGAATAGGTCCGACCTATATAGGGTACGGCAGCGCATTGGCCTACCGGCGATCGGTTCGCTGGGCGCGGCGCTGACAGCTATTCTAATCGGCTTCGGTCTCGGCGGCTGCAGCGTCGGACGCAGCGACTCCGCCTTCGCCAGGATGGAAGGCGGCGACGTCACCGGCTCGATCACGCCGCTGAAGCCGACCTCCGGCGCCGAACCCACCGACGCCGACCTGGCCTTTGCCCGCACCGCCGCCTCCGACGTGCTGACCAAGGGTAGCAAGGATTCCAGCCAGCCGTGGGAGAATCCCTCCACCGGCGCGCGCGGCTCGGTCACCCCGCTGGCCACCCCCTATACCGCTGAAGGCCGCATGTGCCGGGATTTTCTCGCCAGCTACGTCAACGGCGCGTCGGAGAGCTGGCTGCAGGGCGCAGCCTGCCGCGCCGAACATGGCCGCTGGGACGTCCGTACCCTGAAGCCCTGGAAGCGGAGCTGATTTCGCCGCGGCGCACTTGCGTTCCCCGTTGCAAAAATGCCACGAAGATACCAGATGACACCCGGGCAGGCCGGTGGCCTGTCGCAGGAAGCGCGGGCCGGTTGCCCGCCTTCTGTATTTTATCCTGAAGGAGTTGAGACGGATGCGCGACCCCTATGAGGTCTTGGGGGTGCAGCGGGGCGCCAGCGCTGCGGCGATCAAGAGCGCCTACCGCAAGCTTGCCAAGAAGCATCACCCTGACAACAACCAGAAAGATCCGAAGGCCGCGGAGCGCTTCTCGGAGGTGAATTCGGCCAACGAAATCATCGGCGACGAGGAAAAGCGCAAGCAGTTTGATCGCGGCGAGATCGATGCCGAGGGCAAACCGCGCTTCCAGGGCTTTCCCGGCGGCGGCGCAGCGGGCGGTCGCGGTCAGGCGCGTGGATTCCAGCAGGGGTTTGGCGGCGGACCGCAGGGTTTTCCCGGCGGGGGCGGCGGCTTCGAGGACATCCTCAACAGCATGTTCGGCGGCGCCCAGGCGCGCGGCGCCCGCGGCGGTGCGCAGACCTTTGAATTCGACAACGGGGCCTTCGCGCCCGACCTCGACCTCAACGTCACCATGGCGGTGTCGCTGGAGGAGTCGGTGCAGGGCGTGGAGAAGCGGGTCCGCCTGTCGACCGGCAAGGAGCTCAACGTCAAGATCCCGGCCGGTGTCACCGCCGGCCAGCAGATCCGTCTGAAGGGGCAGGGCGACACCGCGCCGAACCATCGGCCCGGCGATCTCCTGATCACCATCACCATCGCGCCGCACGCCTTCTTCAAGGTGGACGGCAGCGACCTGCGCGTCGAACTGCCGATCACGCTGTATGAAGCCGTGCTCGGCGCCAAGGTCCGCGTGCCGACGCTGTCAGGCGCAGTGGAATTGTCGATCCCGAAGAACACCTCGAGCGGCCGCAACTTCCGTCTCAAGGGCAAGGGCATGCCGAAGCCGGGCGGCGGCACCGGGGATCTGTACTACACCACCCGCGTGATGCTGCCCGACGGCAACGACGCCGAGCTGGAAGCGCTGATGGAAAAATGGCGCGATAGCAAGCCGTATAATCCCAGAAGCGATCTGGAGAGATAGCGGACCGCTTCCTGAGAGCTTGTGAATCTATTGATTTTTCCCATTTGCGCCTGAGTCACATCAAGGACTTGCGGTCGGTCAAAACAACGAAAATCGAATACGTTCACAAACTCTGCCGCCCTTATGAATCGCCCTAAGCGAGCCTTCCAAGAGGCAAGAAAGCCGCAGCAGAACCGCGACCTTTTTTCAAAATTGAATACTTTACCAAGACAAACCAGCCAGGATGAACATGCGTTGCCGCATGCTTCACGGGCGACCACGTCTGCATGTCAGCGATCAGCCGCTGCTGGCACAAAGCGGACTCTGCCGTTTAAAACAAGGCCCGGCTTTGGAGCTTCGGCCTCTTATGTCGGGTCATGGTCTCCAGAGCCGGAGATGGCCGTTGAAAATCGCCGAGCTATATGCGACGCTCCGTAGCGTTACAGAAACTCGGAAATTTCATGACCGGAAAGATCGACGACAGCCTGCCGGATCTTGGCGACCTCGAGCACGAGGTGATGCAACTGGTCTGGGCCAGTGGTACAATCACCGCCGAAGTGGTGCGCGAACAATTGTCCCGCCCGCTGAAGGAATCCACCGTCCGGACGGTGCTGCGCCGGCTGGAGGACAAGGGCTACACCACCCATACGGTCGACGGCCGAACTTTTGTGTACCAGGCGGCCGAGCCGCGCGGGCATGTCGCTGCCAAAGCTGTGCAGCGCATCGTCGACTGGTTCTGCAACGGCTCGATGGACGAGGTCCTGGTGGGCATGGTCGACAATGCGATGCTCGACCAGAAGAAGTTGCGCGCACTTGCCGATAGGGTCGCCAAAGCCAAGGCGGAGGCGAAGGAAGGGAAAAAATGATCCTGGCGGTTCTGGCGGAGTCGGCGCTTCGGTCCGTGATCCTGGGAAGTGCCGTGTGGGTCGGATTGCATCTGTTTCGTGTGCGCAATCCGCATATGCACATGACGTGCTGGGCTATCGTCCTGATGGCATCGATGACGATGCCGCTGCTAATGCACTGGACCACCGTGACTCTTCCTGTGGCGCCCTCCGTCGCCGCGGCGCCTGCGCATCTGTGGCCCGCCGCGTCGTTGTCGCCGGATCTCCTGCCGGCATCGCCTCCAACAATGCCGCCCGTCGCCGCCGCTGCGCCCCAGGTGGCGCAGCACGGCCTGAACTGGTGGGCGGTGGCGACAGCCATCTACGCCGTCGTCGCCGGCCTGCTGCTGCTGCGGCTCGCGATCGGCCTGTTTCTGACGTGGCGACTGGTTCGCAGGGCAACACCGTTGCATGCGCCATGGGTCGGCGATGCCGACGTGCGCGTGAGCCAGCTCGTCGGCGGACCGGTCACGTTCCGCGCAACGATCCTGCTGCCATCGGACTACGGCGACTGGGACATCGCAAAACGCTTGGCAGTGCTGGCACACGAGGGCGCCCACGTCGCCAACCGTGATTTCTATCTGCTTCTGCTCGCCGCGCTGAATCGCGCGGTGTTCTGGTTCAGCCCTTTTGCATGGTGGCAGTCGCTCCGGCTGGCGGAGCTGGCGGAAATCATCAGCGATGCCCGGGCGCTGGAGATCGTCGATGACCGGTTGTCCTACGCGCAGATCCTGCTCGATCTGGTGCAGCACGCGCGGCAGGCACCGGCAGGCCTGCACATGGCGCGAGCCTGCACCGTCCGCAGCCGCGTCGAGCGCATCCTAGACGGCTCGGCAACCGTCGCAGCCGCCGGCTGGCACAAGCGACTGTGGACGGCGGCCGCGACGACGCCGGTGGCCATTGTCTGCGCCCTGACCATCGCCTGGAGCACGCCGTCACGGTCGACGCTGGTGACCAACGATGCGGCCAGCGTGACGCCCGCCGCGCGCGGTTCGCAGTCGGTCGATTTCTATGCCGCCGGCCCCGGTTCGATCCTTGCCGTGTTTTACGACGGCGACCAGCTCTGGGGGCAATTGACCTGGCAGCGAAAATTCAGGCTGCCGCAGGCGCAGGATGGAACGGTGTCGTATCCCTCGACCACCGGTCCTGTCACCTGGGCCGTCGGTGACGAGCGACATCCTGCCGAATTGGTCCTGCATCAGCACGGCCAGGAAGTGCGCGCTGCCCGTATCGCCACGCGCGCACAGAAGGCGACAGCCACCGACGCGGGCGCGATCGCTGCCTATGTCGGCTGGTACGAACTGGACCCGACCCACATGCTGACGGTGACCCGCGACGGTGACCGGATCTCCATTCAAGGGACCGGGCGTTCGAAATCCGAGATAACCCCGGATGGCGGCGACTCCTATGCCGGCGACCAGGGGCGTCAGATGATCTTCCTGCGCGACGAACAGGATCGCGTTGCCCAGCTCCTGCATTACGAGCCGGGCAAGGGAGCGCGGCTGGCGCCACGCATCGACGCGACCCGAGTCGCGACCATCCAGGCGGAAGGACTGCGGCGGATCACCGAAGCTCCGGATCGTTTCCGGGGCCAGGCGCCGATGCCCGGTACAAGGGAAGCCGTGCTGCGCGGCATCGCCGACCTGCAGAACGGCACCCCAAACTACGACCAGATGACTCCGGCGTTGCGCGCCAAGCTACGCAGCAACAGCGCGCTGATGACTTCGGCGCTGAAAGCACTTGGTGCGGTGGAAACGATTTTCTTTCGCGGCGTCGGCCCCGGCGGTTACGACATCTACGGCTTAAAGTTTGCAAACGGTCTGGCCGAGATCCGGGTGCTGCTGTCCGCCGACGGCAAGGCCGAGGATGTCATCTTCCGTCCGGATGGCGACGCCACCCTCGGCTTCATTCTGCCCTGCTCCCGCGAGACAAATCTGAAACCCCGCGCCGGCGCCGCGCCGGTTAGCGTCTATTTTTACAACGACACCGGTGCCGACATGCAGTTGTTCGAACTGGATGCCGAGGGCAGGCGCGTCGCCCGCGGCATTATCGGCCAGGACATGTCGTCCACTGTCTGGACCACCGTCGACACACCCTGGGTGGTGACCGATGCGTCTGGCGCCTGCTTGCAGGTTGTGCTGCCAGGCCTGCGGACGCGCTTCAACACGGTCGAAGGCGTGCGGGGGCTTGAGCGCTGGAACTCGCCACGCACCACGCCGCTGGCCGGCAGCGAAGAAATGTTGCGGCAATACATCGAGGCGCTCATTCGCGGCCAGCCGAACTACGACCAGATGACGCCGCAGGTGGCTGCGTTCACACGCGATCAACTGCCGCTGAACCGGGCCATCCTGAGCCGGCTCGGCGCGTTGCAGGCGATTTCATTCCGCGGCATTTCAGGGTCGGACAATGACATCTACATGGCGCATTTCGCCAACGGCACGGCGGAATGGCGCATCGGCCTGAACAAGGACCGTACCATCGGCCGGATCGCATTGGGTCCGCAATATTAGCAACGCCCGCGCTCTTTCTCTCGTCCTCCGCGTCTTCGCGGCGGCGAGGGATAATTGCAACGTTCCTGCCCTACCTGCTGCCGCGCAAATCCTCCGCGCCAAATTTCAACTTGCACACATCCAACAACGGGACTTGAACCGGTCAAACCTTAATGCTACGTTTCGTAACACTACAAAACGTAGCTCATTGGGAGCCGCATCCCATGTCGATCTTCACACTTCGCGACCTCGAGTTCGTCGCCAGCCTGAAACAAAGCTGGAGCAGGCTGTATGTCATCGAACTGACGCGCCTGGTACACGAGCTTGACGAGCCGTACCTGCTCCGGCTGCGCGGGCCGCCGAGACAGCGCCTGGCAGGTCCCTCCGCCGGTGTCCTGCGAGCGAGGCGCGACCATTGAGAGCCAAGAGCTGGGCAGCGCTGTCATTTTGCGTCGTCGCATTGTCGGCCACGGCAGCGCTTTATTATGTCCCGCTGTGGCCGGGTCTGCTGCTGCCGACGCCGGCGCCCCCGGAGACAGGAGCGCCGCCGGCGCGACAAGCAACGCCCGTCCCCGTCAAGGTGGCCGCGGTGCTAGCCGAGGACGTGCCGATCTATCTCAGCGGCATCGGCACCGTGCAGGCCTACAACACCGTCAACGTGCAGAGCCGGATCGACGGCGAGATCATGCAGATCGCGTTCCAGGAGGGTCAGGACGTCAAGCAGGGTGACGTGCTGGCGATCATCGATCCGCGACCGCTACAAGCCCAGCTCGAACAGCAGATCGCGATGCGGCAGAAAGACCAGGCCCTGCTCGATGGCGCGATCCTCGACATGAAGCGCTACGATATGCTGGTCCTGAAGGATTTCGCCACCCGCCAGCAGGTCGACCAGCAGCACGCACTGGTCGATCAGTACAAGGCGCAGGTGGTCAACGACGAAGCGCAGATCGACTTCGCCCGCCACCAGCTTAACTACACCACGATCCGCGCCCCGCTCGGTGGTCGCGTCGGCATTCGCCAGGTGGACCAGGGCAACTTCGTTCGCGCCGGCGATCGCGCCACACTTGTCACCATCACGCAACTCAAGCCGATCTCGGTCGTGTTCACGCTGGCGGCAGCGGCCGTCGGCCAGACCAAACTCACCCTCGGGCAAGTCAATGCGCCGGTGGCGGCGCTCGGCCCCGACAACAGCAGTGAACTCGACCGCGGCGTCATCAATCTCGTCGACAACCAGGTCGACCAGTCGACCGGCACCATCAAGCTGAAGGCGACGTTTCCCAACAACGCGCTGAAGCTGTGGCCGGGCAATTTCGTCAACGGCCGCATTACCGTGGACGTCCGGCGTCAGGCCGTCACGGTGGACGCAGTCGCCGTCCGTCACGGCCCGCGCGGCGATTTCGTCTGGGTGGCCAGGCCCGACATGACCGCGGCGTTTCGCCCGGTGGGCGTCGGACAGGTGTTCGGCGGGCGCGCGCTGATCAACCGCGGGTTGGCTAAAGGCGAGCAGGTCGTCACCGAGGGCTACTACCGGCTGGAGAACGGCAGCCGCATCGAGATCGAACGCGACGTGCCGAAACCCGGGGCGCCGTCTGTCCAGACCTCCGCCTCCGAACCGGGCTGAGAGCCATGTCCGCGCCGTTCATCCTGCGCCCGATCGCCACCACACTGCTGATCGTGGCGATCCTGCTGCTGGGCATCCTCGGCTATCGCACGTTGCCGATTGCACCGTTGCCGAGCGTGGACTTTCCGACCATTCAGGTGGTGACGCCATACCCCGGCGCATCCGCGACTGTGGTCGAGACCTCGATCACGGCACCGCTGGAGCACTATTTCGGCACCATCTCCGGGCTGGTGGCGATGAGTTCGACCAGCTCATACGGCAACAGCCAGATCACCCTGCAATTCGACCTTTCGCGAAAGATCGATGCCGCCGCGCAGGACGTTCAGGGCAAGATCAACGCCGCCGCCGGCTGGATCCCGATCGGTCAATTGCCGAGCCCGCCGACTTATCATCTGGTCAACCCGGCGGATACGCCCGTGCTGATCCTGGCGCTGACCTCGGACACGCTGCCGCTGCACGAGGTCAACGACTACGCCGTCACAGTGATCGTGCCGAAGCTGTCGCAGATTTCCGGCGTCGGCGCGGTGGCCGTGCAAGGCGGCCAGACCCGCGCGGTGCGGCTGCAGGTCAATCCCTCACGGCTGGCCGGGCTCGGCATGTCCTTGGACGACGTCCGCCGCGGCATCAGTGCCACCACCGCGGACAATCCCAAGGGATCGCTCGACGGGCCGCGCCAGGCGTTTCACATCGATGCCAACGACCAATTGTTTACCGCGGAGGCTTACCGGGACGCGGTGATCGCCTATCGCAACGGTGCACCGGTGATGCTGCGCGATGTCGGCAACGCCATCGACAGCATCGAGGATTCCGAACAGGCGGCCTGGTTCCAGGGTACGCCGGCGGTGCTGCTCGACATCCAGCGCCAGCCCGGCGCCAACACCATCAACGTGGTCGAGGCGGTCAAGGCGGCCCTGCCGAGGCTGCAGGCGTCATTGCCGGCGGCGCTGAAGGTCACCGTGGTCACCGACCGCACCGTCACCATCCGCGCCGCCATCGCCGACGTGCAGTTCACCCTGGTACTGACCGTTGCGCTGGTGGTGATGGTGATCTTCGTGTTCCTGCGAAAGTTCTGGGCCACGGTGATCCCCAGCGTGACGCTGCCGGTGTCGCTGATCGCCACCTTCGGCGGCATGGCGCTGTGCGGCTTCAGCCTCGACAACCTCAGCCTGATGGCGCTGACCATCGCTTCCGGCTTCGTGGTCGACGATGCCATCGTCATGATCGAGAACATCGTGCGCCATATCGAGGCCGGGGAAGAACCGTTGCCGGCGGCACTGAAGGGCGCGCGCCAGATCGGCTTCACTATCGTGTCGCTGACCGTCTCGCTCATCGCAGTGTTCATCCCGCTGCTGCTGATGGGCGGCGTGGTCGGCCGGCTGTTCCGCGAATTCGCCATCACCCTGTCGCTGGCGGTGCTCATCTCCGGCGTGGTATCGCTGACCCTGACGCCGATGATGTGCGCCACCCTGCTGCGCCCAGATCCGCCGGAGCGGCAGCACGGCCGGCTGTTCCGCTGGAGCGAGCGCGGCTTTGACGGCTTCCTCAATCTCTATATCCGCGGCCTCGACTGGGTGCTGCGACATCGCAACCTGACGCTGGCCTTCACCGTGTTGACGGTGATCGCCACCGGCCTGCTCTACGTCACCATCAACAAGGGGTTTCTGCCGCAGCAGGACACCGGCCTCCTGATCGGCACCACCGACGCCGCGCAGGATATCTCCTTCGCCACCATGGCAGAGCGCCAGCAGCAGGTCGCCGCCATCGTCGCCCGCGATCCCGACGTGGTCACCGTCGACAGCTTTGTCGGCGCCGGCACCGTCAACACCACCCTGAACAGCGGACGGCTATACATCGACATCGGCGCGCCGGACGGGCGCAAGGCATCGGCCGCTGCGGTCATGGAGCGGCTCCAGGCCGCGACCGCCGGCGTGCACGGCATCACCCTGCATCTGCAGCCGGCGCAGGATTTGCAGATCGAGACCCAGGTGTCGCGCACGCAGTATCAGTACGTGTTGCAGGATCTCGATGAAGCCGAACTGAAGATCTGGAGCACGCGGCTGGTGGAAGCGCTGCGCCTGCAGAAGGAGTTCGCCGACGTCACCGACGACCGCCAGGATTCCGGCCTGCAGATGTCCATCGACATCGACCGGCAGACCGCCGCCGCCTATGGCGTCACGATGAACGCCATCGACCAGACACTCTACGACGCATTCGGCCAGCGCCAGATCGCCACGGTGTTCGGACCCCTGACCCAGTATCACGTGATCCTCGAAGTCGATCCCGCGCTGCGCGGCGATCCCGACATTCTCGGCAAGATCTATGTCACTTCCTCGGCGTCGCAGGCCAGCAGCATCGACCAGCAGAGCAGCGGCATCGGCAGCGCCTTCGCAAAAGCATCCTCGGCAGTGCCGCTGTCGGCTTTCGCCCGCATCGAGCGCAAGCCGGCGCCGCTGCTGATCTCGCATCAGGGGCTGTTTCCCGCCACCACCGTGTCGTTCAACCTGGCGCCCGGCGTGTCGCTCGGCCAAGCCGTCGAAGCGATCAGGCACACCGAGAAGCAGATCGGCCTGCCAGACTCGGTGACCACAAAATTGGTGGGCGCCGCTGCCGAGTTCGCCAACTCACTGGCCGACGAAAAGTGGCTGCTGCTGGCGGCCGTCGTCACCGTCTATCTGATCCTCGGCATGCTCTACGAGAGCACCATCCATCCCATCACCATCCTGTCGACGCTGCCCTCCGCAGGCGTCGGCGCGCTGCTGGCGCTGATGCTGTGCGGTCTCGATCTCAACCTGATCTCGCTGATCGGCATCGTGCTGCTGATCGGCATCGTCAAGAAGAACGCCATCATGATGGTAGACTTCGCGCTGGCCGCGGAGCGCGAGGACGGCCTGTCGTCGTTCGCCGCCATCCGCCAGGCCTGCATCCTGCGCTTCCGCCCGATCATGATGACCACCATGGCCGCCCTGTTCGGCGCGCTGCCGCTGGCAATCGGCAGCGGCACCGGCGCCGAGCTGCGCCAGCCTTTGGGCATCGCGATCGTCGGCGGGCTGATCGTGTCGCAGATCCTGACTTTGTATACCACGCCGGTGATCTATCTCGCTTTCGCATCATTGCAGGCGCGCGTCACGCGGGCCAAACCGACAGGCGCCGCGACGCCCATGGAGGCCCGCCCGTCATGAGCGTCACCGCGCAGTTCATCCTGCGGCCGGTGGCGACCTCGCTGCTGATGGTCGGCGTGCTGCTGCTCGGCGCCGTCGCCTACACCAGATTGCCGATCGCATCGTTGCCAGCGGTCGAACGCCCGACCATCGAGGTCTACGCGCCGTTTCCCGGCGCCAGCCCGGCCACCGTCGCCACGTCGCTGGCGCAGCCGCTGGAGCGCACCATCGGCCTGATCCCCGGCGTGGTGGAGATGTCGTCCTACAGCGGCATGGGCGGCGCCAGCATCGTCACCCAGTTCGATCTTTCGGTGGACGTCGACACCGCCGCTGGCGCTGTGCAGGCCGCGATCAACGCCGCCGGCCCCGATCTGCCCAAGAGCGGCGCATGGCCGCCGGTGTACTGGAAATCCAATCCGGCCGGCTTTGCCGTGATCTCCCTGGCGCTCACCTCCGACATCCTGCCGGCCGGCGAAGTCTACGATCTCGCCGACAGCGTGATCTCGCCAAAACTGTCGCAACTGCCGGGCGTGTCACGGGTCTACATCACTGGCGGCGAGAAGAGCGCGGTGCGCATCCAGATGTCGCCGGGCCGAATGGCGGCCATGAGGCTGTCGCTGGAGACCGCGCGCACAGCCATCGTGCAGGCGTCGCAGAACCTGCCCAAGGGCGCGGTCTCCACTGACAGCAAGCGTTACACGATCGAGGCCAATGACCAGTTGCTGAAGGCCATCGACTATCGCGACGTGGTGCTGGCCTGGCGCAACGGCGCGCCGGTGCGGCTGGGCGACGTCGCCACCGTCACCGACAGCGTGATCAACAACAAGCTGGCCGGCTGGTACGGCACCGAGCTCGGCGTGGTGCTCTATGTCTACAAGCAGCCCGACGCCAACGTGGTGGAGACCGTCGATGCCGTGAAGGCGATGCTGCCGGAGATCGAGCACTGGCTGCCGCCGGCAGTGAAGATCCGCACCGTCTACGACCGTACCAGCCTGATCCGCGCTGCCGTGGACGATGTCCAGTTGACGCTGCTGCTGGCCTCGGTGCTGGTGATCGCAGTAATCGCGCTGTTCCTGAAGCGGTTCCGGGCCACCCTGATCCCCAGCGTCACCATCCCCGTTTCGCTTGCGGCCACTCTGTTCGTGATGAGTCTGTGCGGTTACAGCCTCGACAATCTCAGCCTGATGGCGCTGACCATCGCCACCGGCTTCGTGGTCGACGACGCCATCATCATGATCGAGAACATCATGCGACGCATGGACGGCGGCGAAACCGCGCTGCAGGCGTCGGTCGCGGGCGTGCGACAGATGGCGTTCACGGTGGTCTCCATCACCGCGGCGCTGGTCGCCGCCCTGATCCCGGTCCTGTTCATGCCGGACATCGTCGGCCGCTATTTTCGTGAGTTCGGCGTCACCCTGATGGTGGCCATCGTCGCCTCCGCTGCGGTGTCGCTGACGCTCACGCCGATGCTGTGCGGCCATCTGCTCGGCCGCGGCCGCTGGCAGGCGCCCCACGACAGGCACGCCGCGCCCGGCCGCGTCGCCGCATTCTACGCGCGCAGCCTCGACTGGACATTGCGCCATCGCCTCGTCACGGTGCTGCTCACGGTCGTCGTCACCGGCGCTACAGTCTGGCTGTACATGATCCTGCCGAAGGGCTTCATGCCGACCCAGGACACCGGGGTGATGTTCGTGCGCACCATAGCGCCGCCGAGCATTTCCTTCGCCGCCATGGAGGACGCGCAGCGCGCGGTGGGAACGGCAATACTCGGCGACCCCGCGGTATCCGGTCTGGTCTCCTATATAGGCGAGGGCAATGGCGGCGCGCTCAGCGTCGGCCAGATGCTGGTGGCGCTGAAGCCGCTGGCGCAGCGCCGGATGGACATCCAGAAGGTGATCGCGCGCCTGCGCGAGCGCATGACGGCCATCGCCGGCATCCGCGTGTTCTTCGTGCCGCTGCAGGATCTCAATATCGGCACCCAGAACACCGCCGGCCACTATCAATACACCATGTGGGGCATCGACGGCGAGGAGGTGACGCGCACCGCCGAAGGCATGATCCGCCGCGTCCGTGCGCTGCCGGAAGTCACCGATGTCGTTGCCAGTTGGGAAACCGGCGGACTGCAGGCCGGGCTGACCATCGACCGCTGGCGCGCGGCGGCATTGGGGGTGACCTCGGTGGCCATCGACAACACCCTCAACGACGCCTTCGGCCAGCGCCAGGTCAACCTGCTGTTCCTTCCGACCAACTATTCGCGGGTGATCTACGAGGTCGAGCCGCAGGCCTCTGTCGATCCCTCGGTGCTCGGCCAGCTTTATGTCGCCAGCGCCGGCGGCGGCGCCGTGCCGCTGTCAGCCCTGACCCGGCCGTCGCGCGCCCACGCGCCCATGTGGATCCGCCACAGCGCGCAGTTTCCCGCCGCCACCATCTCGTTCGACACCAGGCCCGGCGTGACCCTGGCCGCGGCCATCGCCGCGATCCGCAGGGCGGAGGCCGACGCGCGCCTGCCCGACGATGTCAAGGCGGAGTTTCGCGGCGAGGCCAAGGAGGCCGCCGGCTCCGGCTGGAAACAGCTCGTGCTGTTCGGCGCGGCGCTGGTGGCGATCTACATCGTGCTGGGCGTGCTCTACGAGAGCTTCGTCCACCCGCTGACCATCCTGTCGACGCTGCCGCCGACCGTCTTCGGCGCGCTGCTGGCGCTGTGGGCGACCAGGATCCAGTTTACCCTGATCACCGCCATCGCCTGCATCCTGCTGGTGGGCATGGTGATGAAGAACGCCATCATGATGGTCGACTTCGCGCTGGACGCCGAGCGCAGCCGCGGCCTCGACGCCCGCACCGCCATCCGCGACGCGGCGCGGCTGCGGGTTCGACCGATCACCATGACCATGCTGGCGGCGATTCTCAGCGCCGTCCCCATCGCCATCGGCACCGGCCCCGGCTTCGAGCTGCGCCAGCCGCTAGGCATCGCCATCGTCGGCGGCCTGATCGTAGCGCAGCTGTTCACGCTGTACACCACGCCGGTGATCTACCTTGCCATGAACGATGTACACCGCATAACACGGCTGCGCCGCCGCGCATCTCTCGATTGAGTTCTAATTCAGCGCCGGCATTCCCATACATCGAATGACCGGTTCTGGCGCAAAGCGGCCTTGCGCTCGAACGCAATTTGTTCAGTTGGCCCTGGCTTTCAACTGCGCCTTCATGTTGCCGGGATTTTTGCGTTCAAGATCTTGCCACATCTGATCGACTTCGGCGGCGACGCCGCGGAGATAGGCAACGATGAGATCGTCCTCTGACCCGATAGAGGGTCATCTTGTTGGTGTCGGCGGCACCGGCGATGGTTTCGACGCCAACGCCGTGGATTCCGTGGCGACGAAACAGATCTCGGGCAGCCGCGAGGATTCGCTCGCGCGGTCGTGGGACGGTGAGAGTCTGTCCGGCCATTTCAGTTTCCTGCAGACACCGCGTCGTGCCGCTGCGGCTTGACCACATTATTACCGCTCGGTAGGATATTCTATACCGATCGGTAACGTTGATCGGCAAAGGGGGGCAAGATCGCCTCATGGTCAGCTTCTTCATACACCGCCCGATCTTCGCCTCGTCGATCGCCGTCATCATGGTTCTGGCCGGGGCCATTTGCTACTTCCTGCTGCCGGTGTCCCAATTCCCGGACATCACGCCGCCGCAGGTCGTCGTCAGCGCCAATTATCCCGGCGCCAGCGCCCAGGTCGTGGCCGACACGGTCACCACGCCGCTCGAACAGCAGATCAACGGCGTGCAGGGGATGACGTACATGTCGTCCTCCAGTTCGAATGACGGCTCGTCCACCATCACCATCACCTTCGACGTCGGATATCCGCTCAGCATCGCCGCGGTCGACGTGCAGAACCGCGTCGCCCAGGCCGCCTCGTCGTTGCCGCCGATCGTCAATCAGGCAGGCGTCATCATCAAGAAGCAGAATCCGAATTTCGTCCTGATCGTCAACCTGATCTCACCGGACCGCTCGGTCGACGCAGTCGCGCTCAGCAATTACGCCTATCTGCAGATCGTCGATCCGCTGAAGCGCGTGCCGGGCGTCGGCGACGTGCAGATTTTCGGCGAGCGCCGCTATTCGATGCGCATCTGGCTCGACCCCGACAAACTGGCGAAGCTCGGCATCACCGCGGTCGACGTCCAGCAGGCCGTCGCCGAACAGAACATTCAGGTCGCTGCCGGCAAGATCGGACAATCGCCGGCGCCTGCAGGCACGCCGTTCGAGATGCAAGTCAATGCGACCGGACGGCTGAGCGATCCGGAACAGTTCGGCGATATTGCGGTCAGGACCGATCCGTCCAGCGGCGCCATCGTCCGCATGCGCGATATCGCGCGGGTCGAGTTGGGAGCTCTGCAATATTCATCCACGGCCGTGTTCGGCAAGGATCCGACCGTGGTGCTTGCCGTGTTCCAGATGCCCGGCTCGAACGCGCTGGATCTGCAGCAGCACGTCAAGGAGAAAATGGACGAACTGGCACAACGGTTCCCGAAGGGCATTGCATACGGGCTGCACTACGACACCACGCGTTTCGTGTCGGCGGCCAAGCGCGACGTCATCATCACCCTGCTGGAAGCGCTCGCACTGGTCGTGCTCGTCGTCTACATCTTCCTGCAGAACTGGCGCACCACGCTGATCCCGACCATCGCCATTCCGGTCTCGTTGATCGCGACCCTCGCGGTGATGCAGGTGATGGGCTTCTCGCTGAACATGCTGAGCCTGCTCGGCATGGTGCTGGCGATCGGTCTGGTGGTCGACGACGCCATCGTCGTCGTTGAAAACGTCGAGCGACAATTGGAGAACGGGCTGCCGCCGTTGCGCGCCGCGCAGGCTGCGATGGCCGAGGTGACCGGGCCGATCATCGCCACCACGGCGGTGCTGATGGCGGTGTTCGTGCCGGTGGCCTTCATCCCTGGCGTGACCGGCCGGCTTTACAATCAGTTTGCGCTGACGGTGGCGATCTCGGTGGGAATTTCGGCCATCAACTCGCTGACCCTCAGTCCGGCGCTGAGCGCGGCTTTCCTGCGGCATCAGGCGCCATCGAGTTTTCCGCCGTTCCGCTGGTTCAATCGTGGCTTCAACCGGCTGTCGCACGGCTATGCCCATCTGGTCAGCCGGCTGATCGGCTGGCATTGGGCGGTTCTTGCGGCCTTTGTCGCGGTGCTCGGCGCGACCGTGCTGCTGTCGCAGCGCATTCCGTCGAGTTTCCTGCCGGTCGAGGATCAGGGCTATTTCTTCGTTGTGATCCAGCTTCCGGACGGCGCATCCCTGCAGCGCACCGATGCCGTCGCGGAGAAGGTGCGCGCCGTGCTCGAAGCGACGCCCGGCGTGGATATCGTCGGCTCGATCAGCGGTCTCAACTTCCTGACCAACGCCGCGCAGTCGAATTCGGCCGTGGAATTCGGCATCCTGAAGCCGTGGGACGAACGGCCGGCGGAACAGAACGCCTCCAAAATCGTGGCTGAGGTCCGCAACAAGCTGCTGGCGATCCCCGAGGCCTTTGTCCTCAGCTTCGATCCGCCATCGATTCCGGGTCTCGGCGCGACGGGCGGTTTCGAGTTCCAGCTGCAGGATCTGTCCGGACGCGGCAGCTTCGCGCTCAACGACGCGACGCAGGCGTTGATCGCCGAGGCGCGCAAGCAGCCGGAACTGAACCCGATGCAGATGTTCAGCTCGTTCTCCACCTCGACTCCGCAGTACAAATACGATCTCGACCGCACCAAGGCCAAGCTGCTCGGCCTCAACGTGCCCGACGTGTTCAACACGCTGCAGATCTTCTTCGGCTCGCTCTATGTGAACGACTTCAACCTGTTCGGCCGCACCTTTCGCGTGACCTTGCAGGCGGACAAGGATGCGCGGGCGGCGGCGACCGATCTCGGGCGGCTCTATGTGCGCAATAATACGGGCAGCATGGTTCCGCTCAGCACGCTCGGACTGCTGAAGCCGATCGTCGGACCGGAGACGGTTCCGCACTACAACAACTACGCGTCGGCGCTGATCAATGGCGGGCCGGCGCCGGGCTACAGCTCGGGGCAGGCGGTCGCGGCGATGGAGCGCGCGGCGAAGACGGCCTTGCCGCGTGACTTCGGGTTCGAATGGACCGGCATCACCTATCAGGAGCTCAAGGCCGGATCGATCGCCACCGTGGTGTTCGCGCTGGCGATCGTGTTCGTGTTCCTGATCCTGGCGGCGCAATACGAGAGCTGGTCGATGCCGTTCATGGTGCTGTTCGCGGTGCCGCTCGCTCTGTTCGGCGCGTTCCTCGCGCTGTTCGTGCGCGGGCTGCAGACCGACGTCTATTCGCAGATCGGTTTCGTCATGCTGATCGGCCTCGCCGCCAAGAACGCGATTCTGATCGTCGAGTTCGCCAAGCGTCGGCGGCTCGAAGGTCTCTCGATCGTCGAGGCGGCGATGGAGGCGGCGCGGCTGCGGCTGCGTCCGATCCTGATGACCGCCTTCGCCTTCATCCTCGGCGTGGTGCCGTTGATGGTCGCACACGGTGCCGGTGCCGCGAGCCGGCAGTCGATCGGCACCACCGTGTTCGGCGGCATGCTCGCCGCGACCATCCTGACCCTGCTGTTCGTGCCGGTGTTCTACGCCGTCATTGAAGGCTGGCGGGAACGCGGCCAGACCGAGGCGTCACACGCATCCGAGCCGGGCCACGCGCCGGCCGAGTGATCATCAGGGATATCTCATGGCAAACTTGAAAATCCTTTTCGGCTCCATCGCCGTGGTCTGCGTCGGCGCCGCGATTGTCGCCACCTCGATCAAGACCGGACCTGTCGTCGCCGCACCGCCGCCCGGCGCGCCGCCGGCCATGCCCGTGCCGGTGACGAAGATCGAAAAACGCACCATTCCGGTCTATCTGGAATATTCGGCGCGCACCGAATCGATCCGCGAGGTCTCGCTGCAGGCCAAGGTTGCCGGCTACATCCAGGCGCAGCCCGCCCCCGACGGGGCCGACGTCAAGGACGGCGATCTGCTCTACAAGATCGACGACCGCGACTACCGGGCGGCGCTCGACCAGGCCAAGGCCCAGGCGCAGCGCAACGTCGCGGCGCTGAACTATGCCAAATCCAATTTCAACCGCGGCGACGAACTGGTCAAAACCGGCTTCCTCGCCAAGGACAATTTCGATCAGCGCGCCAGCACGCTCGGCCAGAGCGAGGCGTCCGTTGCCATGGACAATGCCACCGTGCGCTCGGCGGAGATCAACCTGGCCTATACGGAGATCAGGGCGCCGTTCGCCGGGCGTCTCGGCCGCAACCGTGCGCCGGTCGGCACCCTGGTCGGCGCCTCCGGCTTCACGCTCAACAACCTGGTCCAGCTCGATCCGCTGTACGTCACCTTCAATCCCAGCGAACGTGAGCTGGGCACAATTCAGACGGCCCGCGCCGACCACAAGATCGTCGCCGAGGTTTCCGTGCCGGACGACAGTTCGGGGCGCTATTCCGGCGAGCTGACGTTCATCGACAACGGTGTCGACCGCTCGACCGGAACCATCACCGCGCGCGCCACCATCCCTAACCCGAAATTCACGCTGCTGCCCGGCCAGTACGTGCGGGTGAAGCTGCACGTCCGCGACCAGCCCGATGCCATGCTGGTGCCGCAGGTGGCGATCGGATCGAGCCAGCTCGGAAAATACGTCTATGTGGTCGGTGCGGACAGCAAGGCCGAGCAGAAGCTGGTATCTCTCGGACCGACCGAAGGCGACCTCGTGAGCGTCACCGGATTGGCCGAGAGCGATCGCGTGATCACCGGCAATCTGCAAAAGATCGGTCCCGGCTCGCCGGTTTCGCCGCTGGCTCCGAAAGAGGCTTTGGCGATCGAGCAAAAATGAAAAAGCCGCGGCTCATATATCGCTGGATGCGTCGTCTTCTGAGACGGCGGCTGGCGGCGCCCGCGACATACGCCATCTCTTCGATCGATCCGGCGGAGTTCTCGGATCTCCTGTGCAGCGGCCGCACGGACGATCTGAAGCTCCTGGCACGCAAGTTGAGCGAGCAGATGGCTCCGTCACGTCGCGGTCTCGCGCCCCGGAATTCCGGGCAAACCGGCTCCGCCTCGCGCAACTCGCGGATATCGAAATAGCTGCCAGGCGGTGGCCGGAGCCGCGCTGGCGTTTTCGATTGAAACGCTTTGCTGCCAGCGCCTGCCTGCCAAAGCCAAGCCAACCAACACCTATCCCGAGCCATTGAGGGAGGTTTCCGACGTTGCGCCTGCCTCGGGCTGGCGCGCGGCCGCGTCTCGCCTATCCCCCGCTCTTCTCCGTCTGGTCATAGACCAGCCTTGCCACCTGGTTCAGACGGTCCTTGTCGGTCGGGCCGCTCACCACATAACCGACGCCCTTTTCCGCCCAGAACATTGCGCCGTCCTTGTCCTGCGCGGCGTAGCGCATCTGCGTGGCGTCGGTGGTGGCGCGCGAGGTGTACAGGGTGTAGCGCTCGCCGGTCGGGCTCTCATACATGAAGAACGCCGCCGGGGCCTCCGGACCGGGCAGCAACCGGCCGCCCACCAGCTTCAGCCCGCTGCCTTCGAGCTCCGGCGCCTTGATTTGGTAGCCGACGCGCTTCGACAGCCATTGTTGCAGATGTGCGCGTTCCGAGCCCGCGACCTCGACGGGATGCCGAACCTCGACCACGTAGAGGCGATGGGCGTCCAGCGCATCGACGGTGAAATGCCGGAACGCCGAAGGCGAGGCGGAGGCGCCGTGCGCCAGCCAGCCGGCGCTGCCGCCGGCGACGAAGGCGACCAGCGTCGCGGCGATCGCGCCATAGACCCAGCGGCGCGGTGTCTGCACCAGGCGGTCGAGCTCCAGCCGCTTCGGCACCGCTTCGTCGGCGACGGAATCGTAGCGCGCATGCAGCGCTTCGGCCATCGCCCGCCACGACTGCACCCGCGCGGCTTCGTCAGGATGCGCGGCGAGCCACGCCTCGACATCGCCCCGCCGCTCGGCCGGCAACTCGTTGTCGACGTAGGCGTGCAGTTCGTCTTCGGTGACGGGCATGTTGGGTTCGGTCATCGGCGTGGTCTCTTGTGCGAAATCGTAATTGAGCGGCCTCTTCCTTCCCTCTCCCCTTGTGGGAGAGGGTGGCCGCGCACAGCGCGGACGGGTGAGGGGTAGCGACGGAGCGCGGTGAACCCCTCACCCGTCTCGAACGCACTTCGTGCGTTCGATCCACCCTCTCCCACAAGGGGAGAGAGAAGGAAGGACGAAAGAGCGGGCGCGGTGCCTCTCAAAGTCATCCCCATCACTTCACACTCCGCAGCGCCGGGCGTGCGCCTTCGAGATAGGCCTTCACATGGGCGCGGGCGCGGGCGAGGCGGCTCATCACGGTGCCGATCGGCACGCCCTGGATATCGGCGACCTCGCGGTAGCTCAGCCCTTCCAGCATCACCAGCAGCAGCACCGAGCGCTGGTCCTCCACCAGTGAGGCCAGTGCGCGGGCGATGTCGCGGCCCTCGGCTTCGGTGCCTGACGCGTCGGGGTTGTTGTCGTACAGTTCGGTCATCTGCGGCCGCCGCGCCAGCGAGCGGCGGCGGTTGCGGTTGAGATTGGTCAGGATAGTGTAGAGCCAGCTTCGGAGGTCGCCGCCGATGAACAGTCTTTCGGAGCGCAGGGCGCGCACCAGCGTGTCCTGCACCAGGTCGTCGGCAATGTCGGCATCGCGCGCCAGCGCCCGCGCATAGCGGCGCAGCGCCGGGATCATGCTTTCCACGCTCTCGCGAAATCCGCTCATGCTGGCTGGGCCAAAAAGTGTTCCTGTGAGGTTCAAGAACGTCCGCAAGCGTACGCTCTGCCAGTCATAACACCTTGGCGGCCCGACTATTCCAGCATCGGACCGGAACGGTAAACGCGGCCCTTCCCCCCAGATTTGGACTATCCCGGCGGGGAGCGCTGGTGTACCCCGGAGGGCTGAATTTCAAGCGGACAGGATACCACATGGTTGAACCCACAGGCCTGATGCAGGGCAAACGCGGCGTAATTCTCGGCCTGGCCAACAACCGGTCGATCGCCTGGGGCATCGCCAAATCGTGCCACGCCCAGGGCGCGGAAATCGCCTTCACCTACCAGGGCGACGCGCTGAAGAAGCGGGTCGAGCCGCTGGCCGCGGAACTCGGCGGCCTGGTGCTCGGCCATTGCGACGTCACCGATCCCGCCAGCATGGATGCGGTATTCGACGTGCTGAAGGAGAAGTGGGGCAAGATCGACTTCGTGGTCCACGCCATCGCCTTTTCCGACAAGGACGGCCTCGACGGCCGCTATGTCGAGACCTCGGCGGAGAACTTCTCCAAGACCATGCTGATCTCCTGCTACTCGCTGACGGCGATCGCGCAGCGCGCCGAGAAGCTGATGACCGAGGGCGGCTCGATCATCACCCTGACCTATTACGGCGCCGAGAAATGGATGCCGCATTACAACGTGATGGGCGTCGCCAAGGCCGCGCTGGAAGCCAGCGTGCGCTACCTCGCCGCCGACCTCGGCGTGCAGAACATCCGCGTCAACGCCATCTCGGCCGGCCCGATCAAGACGCTGGCCGCTTCGGGCATCGGCGACTTCCGCTATATCCTGAAGTGGAACGAGTACAATTCGCCGCTGCGCCGCACCGTCACCATCGACGAGGTCGGCGACAGCGCGCTGTATCTGCTGTCCGACATGTCGCGCGGTGTCACCGGCGAGGTGCATCATGTGGATTCCGGCTACCATGTGGTCGGCATGAAGCGGCCGGACGCGCCGGACATCTCGCTGGCGAAGGATTAATAGCTTCCTCCATGCCCCAGCCCACCATCTACTACATCCGTCACGGCCAGACCGCGTGGAACGCCGAAGGCCGCTTCCAGGGCTCGCAGGACATTCCACTCAACGAATTGGGCCGCGAGCAGGCGGCGCATGCCGGCGGCATTCTGAAGGACCTGATGTCCCGCAACGGTCACGCGCCAGAGGATTTCGGGTTTGTGTCCAGCCCGCTCGGCCGCGCCCGCTCCACCATGGAGTTCGTGCGGAGCCAGCTCGGCCTGCCGTCGGAAGACTACGCGCTCGATGACCGCCTGCGCGAGATCGGCTTCGGCCATTGGGAAGGCACCACGCTGCAGGAGCAGGAGGCGTCGCATCCCGAACTGTTCGCGGCGCGGCTGCTCGACAAGTGGGAGTTGCCGCCGCCCGGCGGCGAAAGCTACGCCTCGGTCCAGCTGCGCATGCGCGACTGGTACGAGGGTCTCACCGCCGACACCGTCGCCGTGGCCCATGGCGGCACTGCACGGGCGCTGATGGTGGCGCTCGGCGTCGAGACCCCGGCCGGCGCCGCCGAACTGGCCATCGAGCAGGGCGCGGTCTACGTGTTCCGCGACGGCGCGCTGGCGAAATATAGCTGAGGCGCGCTCTTCTTTCTTCCTTCTCCCCTTGTGGGAGAAGGTGGCGCGGACGAAGTCCGCGTCGGATGAGGGGCCTTGGGCAACGGAGTTTGTGGCTACCCCTCACCCGTCCGCGCTGACGCGCGGCCACCCTCTCCCACCTAGCGAAGCTTCGCTTCGCGCGGGGAGAGGGAAGAAGCGCGCGGATGGATTTGACGCTCGTTCGTTCGGGCGTTACGACAGTCAGCATTGACTTACATCTCTGCCACCGGGCGAATTTCCTCATGTCCTTCAATACCTTCGGCCACATGTTCCGGGTCACCACCTTCGGCGAGAGCCATGGGCCGGCGATCGGCTGCGTGGTCGACGGCTGCCCGCCGCTGCTGCCGCTGACGGCGGAAGACATCCAGGCCGATCTCGACCGCCGCAAGCCCGGCCAGTCGCGCTTCACCACCCAGCGGCAGGAAGCCGATATCGTCAAGATCCTGTCCGGGGTGATGGCGCATCCGGAGACCGGCGTGCAGGTCACCACGGGCACGCCGATCGCGCTGATGATCGAGAACACCGACCAGCGCTCCAAGGACTATTCCGACATCAAGGACAAGTTTCGCCCGGGTCACGCCGATTTCACCTATGAGGCCAAATACGGGTTGCGCGACTATCGCGGCGGCGGCCGCTCCTCGGCGCGCGAGACCGCGACCCGCGTCGCCGCCGGCGCCATCGCGC
>DATCUS010000152.1:0-20748 GCA_036561845.1 Tardiphaga sp.
AGACATCCAAACCGACGTACTGTTTCATGATTGCCACTCCGAATCAGCTGATTGCGAGAGCTCGATGCTAACGGACTTTCCGAGCCGCGAGCGCTAATCGCAATTACGTCATCGTGTTCAAATATTGCAGGCCGAATGACACCAGCCATTCTGCCGGATTGTCCGCTTTGCGCCAGAAGACGCCGCTCGAGCCAAAGCACTAAAGGCGTGATCCTGCTCTGCTTAACCCAGCGATCGAGAGCAGACTTCGCGGCTGCGACGTGGTCAAGCTGCACTCGGACGACAGTGACTCCGGATCAAAAGCCGGCGTTGCGCTGGATCGACGTCAGAGGCGTTCGTTCGAAACTCGCAAAATGACCTATTGGATGAAAGCCCCTTATTTTGCAGGTCAGCGGACTGGTGAGAACGCGGCGGGCACCAGAAAAAAGCTTTCCTGATGCACCAGGTAGGGCAACATTTTCGGCACAAAGACTTTCCATTCCTCATCCCGTCCAAGTTCGGCACGCCGGGCGGTTCGGGCTGCAAGATCGTCATACGCCCAGATGAAGACGACCGAGTTCAGGACCCCGCTCTCCGTTGTCCAGCAGCCGATAAGCTTGGCATACTTCGAAATAATCGGCAGCCCCTCACGCTCGTACAGCGCCAGTAGAGCCGGCGCCTGGCCGGGATTGACCCGATATGTGCGATGTTCGAAAATCATGGTTGTCTCTCCCGCCCGATCGCCACGCCCGAAACAGCCGCCTGTTTTGCGATGGCATAGCCCGCCGACGACGCGTACTACCATGCGCCACTTAGTCGTCAAGTGACGACTTGTTGCCTTGAAAAATTGCAATCCGGCGCGATTTGATGCATGACACGCCGGATTCAGAGGCATCGGACCAAGGGTATGCTGTGAAGGCACAATCAACCAAACTGCGCACCGGGGCTGGCAAAAAATCCGGAACTAAGCCGGCCAAGCGCGCCAAACCCGAACAAGTCCGCATGAGTCCGCAGGACCGCCGGCGCCAAATTCTCGATGAGGCCGCCGACTTCTTCTCGCAATTCGGGCTGACCGCACAGACCCGGGGATTGGCCGCGGCGTGCGGCATCTCCCAACGGCTGCTGTACCGTTACTTCCCGACCAAGGAGGCGTTGCTTGACGAGGTTTACAAGAGTGCGATTGCCGGCCCCTTCAAGGCGGTCTGGTTTGCGGAGCTCGCCGACCGCAGCATTCCCCTGGAATCCCGGCTTATCATCTTTTATCGGGACTACTTCGCAACCATTTTCACCAGTCGCTGGCTGCGTCTTTTCATGTATGCATCCTTGGCGGATATCGGGATGGCGCCGAATTACACCTCGACCGTGGTGATCCAGCTGCTTGAGACAATCATGGCTGAAGCGGCCCACGAGCAGTCGATCAAGTTGCCAGCCGACAAGGATCTGCTGCACGAGATCGCCTGGACCCTGCATGGGGCGCTGTCGCACTATGCCATTCGACGACACCTCTACCGGTTCGACCAGCCAGTTCCCGAGGACACCGTGGTGGCTATCCACATCGCGCAGTTCCTCGGCGGATTTCGCGCAGCCGTCGCTGCGGCGGGCGGAAAGCCGGTCTGACGGAGCGGTCAGTATAAATCGTCAGTTGACGACTTGTTGGCCTTTCACTAGGCTTTCGATGTTCGTTGGCCGACGGCGCTGGGGATCGATACGCCGGGAGGTTGCCGCAATCCGATCCGACAGGGCACATCGATGAAAAATCCAAGCACGTCCGCCCCGCCCACTCGCGGCGTTGCGCGACGTCAGTTTCTCAAGAGCGCTGCCATCGGCGCAGCGGCATTTGCGGCGCCGGGTCTAATGAGACCTGCAGCGGCCGCTGACTCCCTGAACATGCAGACATGGTCGGCAGCGGTGGATGTGGTGAAAAGCCATCTGGCGGCGTTCGAGGCGAAGACCGGCATCCATGTCGATTACGGAAACGGTCCCTACGCGCAGTACCGCGAGGCCATGGTGGCGAAGTTCGCCGGCGGTGCGCCCGTCGACTTGCTCTGGGTGTCGGACGCCTGGCTGCCGGAATGGGCGGAGGCTGGATGGATCGCGCCAATCGACGGCTACAGCTCCCTCATGCAGTACAATGCGGACGCGATTCCGTTCTGCACGGAATCGATGACCTACAAGGGCCACCAGTACGGTCTGACCTACTACACGGACTTCATGGCGTTCCTTTACGACGCCGACAAGCTCGCCGCCGCCGGCTTCAGCGCACCGCCGTCGAGCTGGGAAGAGGTGGTGCAGCAGTCCATCGTCATGAAGCAGAAAGGCATCGCGGAATTCCCGATGATGCTGTCCATGGCGCAGGAAAGCTGGCTGATCGAATTCATGACCGCGCTGATCTATTCGCATGGCGGCCATTTCACCGATGTCAGCAACAACGCTATCATGCAGCATCCCAAGGACGGCGCCGTGACGCCGCTGCAGTGGGTGGTCGATGCCGTCCGCAAGCACAAGATCGTTTCGCCGTCCTGCGTCGAGACCGGCGAACTGGCGGGGCTCAAGGCGCTCTCAGCGGGCAACCACGCCTTCGCCCTGCTGCCGAAATACCGGCTGCGCACGCTCAACGATCCCTCCCAGTCCAAGGTCGCAGGCAAGATCAAGGAAGCCCTGATGCCGATGGGGCCCGGCGGCTCGCACGCGACCGTCGGCTGGATGCGCTTCCATGGCATGACCGCACAAACTGCAAAGAACAAGGCGCGCGCCGACAATGCCGCCCGCCTCATCGAATGGTTCGGCGGGAAGGCCGACGGAAAGTACACGTTCCAGAAGCTGGTATTTCTCGACGCCGGTTCCGACTTCGCAGTCACGCCGCTGTACCAGGATCCCGAGGTTCAGGCGGCCTATTCGAAGTATGCCGATTTCGAGATGATCAAGAAGCAGCAGGCCCTCGCCCGCAAGAAGGATACCATCCAGCCGTGGTTCGGCGAGTGGAACGAGACGAACGGTTCGGCCTGGCAGGCGGCCATCGTCGGCAACACGACGCCGGCGGCGGCGCTCGATCAGTCCGCCAAGGCCTGGAACAAGCTGAAGTCACGCGCCTGACCGCCCACCAACCCATGATCGCCATCGGCCGCCGCTGCTCGGGCGGGCGATGGCAAATGTCGGTCGATGCGCGCCCGCTTGCATCGACGCCGTCCGAACAAGGCTGGATTTGCCAGGAAAGACCGAGGCGATGTGCCAGCCCCAGATAGGCGTAAGCAATACAAGGCGGCGCTTCAACTACGAGGAGCGCAGCGCATTTTTTTTGTTGCTGCCGGTCATGACCGTGCTGATGACCGTCGCGGTATTTCCGATCCTGTATTCGTTCTACTTGAGTTTCTTCGAGGTCAGGCTGACGCGGCCGAACCGGATGCCGTTCGTCTGGTTCGAAAACTACACCGAGCTGCTGCAGCTGCCGCTGTTCTGGACCTCCGTTCGGCACACAGTGGCCTTCACCGTCATATCAGTCACGGCAGTGACCCTGGTCGCGCTGCTGGTTGCGCTGCTGCTGAACCAGAATTTTCGCGGCCGACGCATCCTCAGTACCGTCATTCTGATCCCATGGGCGATTCCCTATGTCGCCGACGCCCTGATGTGGAAGTGGATCTATGACTCCGGCTACGGTGCCCTGAACGGGTTGTTGTACCAACTCGGTCTGATCGACAAATATCTGATCTGGCTCGGCGACCAGCACAAGACGATGTGGCTGATCGCCAATGCCTTTGTCTGGAAAGAAGTGCCGCTGGCGGCAATCCTGCTGCTGGTCACGCTGAAATCCATTCCCGAGGATCTGTATGGCGCGGCCAGGGTTGACGGCGCGACAGTCTGGGCGCGCTTCATCCATATCACGCTGCCATCGATGCGGCCCGGTTTCATGCTGGTGCTGATCTACGAGACCATGGTCGCGATCCGCCATTTCGACCTGTTCTTCGTGCTGACCGAAGGCGGCCCCGCCAACGCGACCCATACGCTGTCCTGGCACATCTATGTGGAGACCTTCCGCAGCCTGTCATTCGGAACGGGCGCGGCAATGTCCTACATGCTGGCCATGATCACTTTCGGTCTCGCCTATTTCATCATCCGCGCTTTTGCCAGGACGGCCTGACATGAACGAAATCGTAGCGCCGGCCTCGCCGAAGAGCAGCCCCGACTACCGTCGGCGCGCCGCATTGTCGCTATGGGCGCGCAGCCTGGCGATCTTCGTTGGATCCCTTTTATTGCTGACCTACGTGCTGGCGCCGGTGGCATGGCTTGTCTCATCCTCGTTTCAGATCGAGAAAGAAATTGTGTCGGTGCCGCCGCACTGGATCCCCGACGAACCGACAGCGCAAAACTTCCGTGCCATCTTTTCCGCAGGCAACGAGAAGGTCACCTACGAAAACCGCAAGGTCGGCGATGCGTCGTCCGGCGGCTACATTCCCCCGACGGCCAACAACCTGTTGCCGGCCATGTGGAACAGTTTTCTGATTGCCACAATCGTGGTGATCCTCAATCTGCTGATCGGCACCCCGGCAGCCTATGCAATGGCCAAGATCCACTACTGGGGACGCAACGGCTCGATCTACTTCATCCTGCTGACGCGGGTCGTGCCGGACATCGCGCTGGTGGTGCCTTTCTTCCTGGTCATCCGGAAACTCGGACTGCTGGACAATATCTGGTCGCTGGTCATCACCTATCTGGCCGTCACCGTTCCATTCACCGTCTTCATCCTGCTGCAATATTTCGAAGGCATTCCCGACGAACTGGACAAGGCGGCGCGTGTCGACGGCTGCTCCCGGTTCCAGGCGCTGATCCTGGTCTTCATTCCACTTGCCATGCCCTCGCTGGTGGCCGTGATCCTGTTTACGTTCCTGACAAGCTGGAACGAGTTCCTGTTCGCGCTGATGTTCACCCAGACTGCGAAGTCACAAACGCTGCCGATTCTCGTCGCGTCGTTCACGTCGGACTTCACCATCAGCTTCTCATTCATCAACGCCGCCGGGGTGCTGGCCATCGTGCCGCCCGTCCTCGTCGCCATTCTCTTCGAGCGTTATATCGTTTCCGGTCTCACCGCCGGCGCCGTCAAGGGCTAGATCGGATAACTCAGTGACCAGCATTACCTTCAAGAATGTCAACAAGCGCTATGCCGGCGGCGTTCTTGCCGTCGACAATCTCAATCTTTCCATCAAGGACAAGGAATTCATCGTTCTCCTGGGGCCGTCCGGCTGTGGAAAATCAACGACGCTGAACATGATCGCTGGCCTCGAAGAAGTCAGCGACGGCGAATTGTGCTTCGACGATGAAATCGTCAACTTCACGCCGCCGCATCGCCGCGATGTGGCGATGGTGTTCCAGAGCTATGCCCTCTATCCGCACAAGTCCGTTTATGAGAATCTGGCCTTCGGCCTGCGCATGCGCAAGACCAAGGCCGATGAGATCGATCGCCGCGTCCGCGACATCGCCGAGCGTCTGGAGATCACCCATCTGCTGGAGCGCCGGCCGAGTCAGCTGTCCGGCGGGCAGCGCCAGCGCGTCGCGCTCGGCCGCGCCATGGTCCGGCGTCCCGGCGTGTTCCTGATGGACGAACCGCTGTCGAATCTCGACGCCGCGCTGCGCATCTCGATGCGCGCGGAGATCAAGGAACTGCATCGCGCGATGCAGACCACTTTCGTTTACGTGACCCATGACCAGGCGGAAGCGCTGACTCTCGCCGACCGCATCGTCGTCATGCAACACGGCGTCGTCCAGCAGATCGGCACGCCTGATCAGATCTATGAAAAGCCCGCCAATACCTTCGTTGCGTCATTTCTCGGCAACCCGCCGATCAATTACATCGATGGCAAGATCGAGGGCGCCCGATTTTGCAGCGGCGGCCTGCAGCTCGCACTTCCATCGGCTGTCGCCGAACGTCTGGCGGGGATGGATGGTCGCGCTGTACGGCTGGGAATTCGCGCCGAGGATGTCAGCGAAACAGCGCGTCACGAGGAGGGCAAGATTCTCAGCGGCCCGGTGACGTCGATCTTGCCGGTTGGCTCCGACCAGTTCCTCGGAATACGCGTCGAGGGCGTGGAAATGTTCTTCCGCGTCGGCAAGAACGTGCGTCATGCCGAGCGCGAAGTAATCGCGCTATCGGTCAACGTCGAGCGCCTGCATCTCTTCGACGCGGACACTGGCGTGAATCTGGTCTGGTGAAGCTGTGAAACCCGCTGAATTTACCTATCACCGCCCCCGGACCGTGACCGATGCGCTCGGCCTTCTTGCCACGCTTGGCGACGACGTCAAATTGCTGGCAGGGGGGCAGAGTCTCGGGCCGATGATGAACCTGCGCGTCGCGCGACCGTCGCACGTGATCGACATCAACGACCTTTCCGATCTCGATTCGGTGAACGTCCATCTCGACCGGATCGAGATCGGCAGCCTGGTTCGCCACCACCGGCTGGCGACCGATCCGCAGATCGCCGCGACCTGCCCCATCCTTTCGGCGGCGGCGGCATCGATCGGCCACTACGCTATCCGCCAGCGCGGGACGATCGGCGGAAGCATGGCCCATGCCGATCCCGCAGCGCAGTTGCCGCTGATCGCGGTTCTGCTCGACGCCGGCATCCGCATCGGATCGCGAAATGGAAGCCGGACCGTCGATGCGCAGAGTTTTTTTGTCTCCAGCCTCGTCACCGACCTCGCCGAAGACGAGCTGATCACGTCCATCGAATTCCCGGTATTCTCCGGCCAATCCGGCTGGGGCATCGAGGTGTTTGCGCAACGACAAGGCGATTTTGCCATCGTCTCGGTCGCCGCAACGGTCGAGCGGTCAGCCGCCGGTGTGGTGAAATCCCTGCGGCTCGCCCTCGGCGGCACCGGCGTCGTGCCGATCCGGCTTACGGACGCAGAACTGGCGGCTGTCGGCCGCGCGCCCGACCATGCGTTGACCGAAGAGATCAGCAGTATCGCGGCAGCTGCCGTGACAGCCGACGACGACGCGCGAATTCCGGTCGCCTACCGACGGGAGCTTGCCGCAACGCTGACGGGACGCGTTTTTGCCGCAGCACTGCAACGGGCAGAAGGTGCATCCGTACGATGAGCGATTCCGTCAGGATCACCCTGTCTGTCAATGGATCCGGTCATGTCGTCGACGTGACGCCGCGCCGCCTGCTGAGCGACGTGCTCCGTGAAGATCTCGGTCTCACAGGCACCCATGTCGGATGTGAGCACGGCGTCTGTGGCGCCTGTACCATCCTGATCGACGGTCGGCCCGCCCGCGCCTGCATCACTTTCGCCATCCAGATGGAGCGGCATGAGGTGACGACCATCGAGGCCGTGGCGCGTGACGACGTTTACAGCCCGCTGCAACAGGCCATGCACGAAGAACACGGGCTGCAGTGCGGCTTCTGCACACCAGGCATCATCATGACCTTCGAGGCCTATCTGCGCGACAATCCCGATCCCAGCGAAACAGACATCAGGGATGTGCTGTCAGGCAACCTCTGCCGCTGTACCGGCTATCAGGGCATCGTTGCAGCCGTGGTCAAGGCTGCCGCCGATCTGAGGCGCCGGCCATGAAGGCGCCCACCGATACCTTCACCCAAATCGGCCGCGCCTTGCCGCGGCGGGAGGATCGCCGCTTTCTGACCGGTCAGGGCCAATACCTCGACGACATGGCCATCGCCGGCGCCCTGCATGCGACATTTCTTCGCTCGCCCCACGCCCATGCCCGCATTGTCTCGATCGCCATCGAAGCCGCTGCGGCCCTGCCGGGCGTGGTGAAGGTGGTGACCGGCCATGACCTCGCCGCATGGACGACTGTCCTGCAGATGGCCCCGCCCATCGATGGCTTGGCGCCAACCGCGATGCCGGCAATGCCGATCAACAAGGTGCGGTTTCAAGGCGACATCGTAGCCTGTGTCATCGCCCGCGATCGGTACCTTGCCGAGGACGCGATCGAGGCGATCGAGGTCGACTACGAGATCCTGCCTGCGATCACGGATCTTCCGTCAGCCTTTGCCGCCGGTGCCGCACTGGTCGACGACGCGGTGCCGGGCAACTTGCTGGCCCACCAATCCTTCGCGGCGGGTGACGTGGCGGGCGGCATGCGCGCCGCGCATGCCATCGTCGAATCGAGCTTTTCGCAGCAGCGCCAGACTCACCTGCCGCTGGAAACACGCGGCTGTGCGGCGATCTGGAATGATGGTCGTCAACATCTGACGCTGCACATCGGCAACCAGGCGCCACATCCGCTGCGCACACAGCTCGCCCGCCGGCTGTCGCTGTCCGAGTCGCAGGTGACAGTCATCTGTCCCGATGTCGGGGGGGCGTTCGGCCAGAAGATCGTGCTTTATCGGGAAGAATTGATCGTGGCGGCGATGGCCCGGCATCTGCGGAGACCGGTGCGTTGGCGAGAGGACCGCATGGAAAACCTCCAGGCAGCCTGTCATGCTCGCGAAGCTACCTGCCGGACCCGCGCGGCAGTCGCGAAAGACGGCCGCATCCTGGCACTGGAGCTCGATATCTCCGAGGATTTTGGCGCATACAGCTTTTTTCCCGGCAACTACATTGCCCGCGTCGTGGCCCTGATTTTGACCGGCCCCTACAGGATCAGCGACTACAGCTACGAAATACGCGTCGCCATGACCAACAAGTGCGGCGCCGGCCCGATGCGTGCGCCCATGGCCATGACCAGCTGGGTAATGGATGGGACCCTCGACGCGATCGCCCGCCGTCTTGGAATCGACCGGCTGGCGGTCCGACAAATCAACATGCTGCAACCCGGCGAATTCCCGTATACGATGGCGACCGGCGAGGTGGTGGATGACATTACACCCACGCAGACCCTCGCCGCCGTAGCGGAGAGCATCGACTACGCCGGACTTGCCGCGCGCCGCAAGGAAGCAGAGACGCGCGCGCGCTTCCGGGGGATTGGCCTTTGCTCGGTGGTGGAATCGACTACCTATGGCTCCCGGTTCTACAAGGAAGCCGGCATCGCCGGTTCCGGCCACGAAGCTGCATGGGTGCGCATCGAACCGAGCGGCGCCGTCAACGCCTCGGTCGGACTGATGGGCGCTGGACAAGGCTATGAAACATCGCTGGCCCAAGCCGTTGCTGAGGGGCTCGGCGTCGACGCGGAGGTGGTGCGCATCAATCTGGGCAATACCGACGTCTCTCCTTACGGCATGGGAACCCGCGGCGCCCGGGGCGCGACCGCCGGTGGCGGCGCGCTGTATCTGTGCGCTCGCAAGGCGCAGGATCAGGTGCTGCGGATCGCTGCACATTTGCTGGCGTTGAACAGCGCGGTGGACCTCCGGCTCACCGGCGCCAAGGTGCAGCGACTGATCGACGGCGCGTGGTCTGAGACTGGCGTGGCTTTGGCCGATGTGGCGCGGATCAGTTATCTCGATCCAACGGCGCTGCCCGAAGGGATCCCGCCCGGTCTTGATTTCTCGCTGACCTACGACCCGCCGCCGATGACCTATTCGAATTCCGCGCATGCGTGCGAAGTCGAGGTCGATCCGCAGACCGGCCGCATCGAGATCCTGCGCTACGTCGTGGCCGAGGATTGCGGCACGGTGTTGAATCCCATCGTGGTAGCGGGGCAACAGCGCGGCGCGATTGCCATGGGGCTGAGCGGCTCGCTACTGGAGCAGGTCTACTACGACGAAAGCGGACAGAACCTGAGCAGCACGCTTGCCGACTATCTGGTGGCGACGGCCTGCGAATTGCCGAACTTCGAGATCCTGCCGATGCACACGCCGAACCGGCGTACGCCGGTAGGAATCAAGGGTATGGCCGAAGGCGGCGTGATGGGAGCAATCGGCGCCCTGACCAGTGCCGTCAATGACGCGCTCGCGCCGTTCGGCGTCACCGCCGACAAGCTTCCCCTGACCCCTCCCTATATCCGCAGCCTGCTGCGCGGCCGCATCTGACGACAGGAACTTACAGCGTGACAAATCCAATGCCTCTTCAAAACGTCGGCTTCATCGGGCTCGGCATCATGGGCAACAGCATGGCCGGACACCTGCTGGCCGGCGGTCATGAACTGCACGTGTTCAATCGAACCCGCACCAAAGCCGATAACTTGTTGGCCAGAGGCGCGATCTGGCACGACACGCCCGGTGAAATCGCAGCGATCTGCGACGTCGTCATCACCATGGTCGGTTATCCCGCCGACGTCGAAGCGATCTATCTCGGCGCCGATGGCCTGATCACCAGGGCTCGACGGGATTCCATCCTGATCGACATGACCACCTCGAGCCCGTCGCTGGCGCAGCGCATCGCCGAAACGGGACTCGGGCACGGCTGCCACGTGCTGGACGCCCCCGTCTCGGGCGGCGACGTCGGTGCGCGCAATGCAAAGCTTGCGATCATGGTCGGTGGCGATGCCGAGGCCCTGCAGTGCGTGATGCCGTTGCTGGTGTTGATGGGCAGCAATATCGTCCATCAGGGTGCCGCAGGCGCCGGCCAGCACACCAAGATGGCCAACCAGATCGCCATAGCGTCGACGATGATGGCCGTGAGCGAGAGCCTCGCCTATGCCAAGCATGCAGGGCTTGATCCGAAACGAGTCCTGTCCGCAATTGGCACCGGCGCAGCCGCCAGTTTCCTGCTCAACAATCTGGGGCCCAAGATGCTCGACGGCGACTTTGCCCCAGGGTTTCTTGTGCGGCATTTCCTAAAGGATATGGAAATTGCCATCGCAGAAGCCCACCGCATGAAGCTGGACCTGCCGGGATTGGCTCAAGCCAAGGCCCTGTATTCCCGCTTGACCGAAGCAGGGTTCGAGGACGAAGGCACGCAGGCGCTGTTTCGACTTTATGCGGAAACCGACTAGAATCGAAGCTACGCACGCTGCAAGCTGGCAATACGGTCAACATCGAGTCCGACACACCGTGTTCAGCCCTTCTGACGCAGCGTAAGACAGAAGGGGGCAGCCTCTCCACTTCCCCGGCCCACTCGTAATTTGACGGCCGCTTTGCGCCAGAAGCCGCCAATCGTGGAAAAGGAGTTTCCGGTTGCGGGTATCGTCACATCGCCGCAAGCCTAGTCCGGCAGCAGGCCCATGCGGGCGGCCAGCATCACAAGCGCTTCCATCATCATGTGAGCGCAGAGGTGCGCCGCCATGCCGTTGACGTCCTGCGGCGGACTGACGGTGTTGAAGTCCATGGCGACGATGTTGAGGCCGGACAGGCTACGCAGCAGTTCGATGCCCTCCCGCGCCGTCAGGCCGCCCCAGGCAGGTGTGCAGACGCCGGGCGCGACCGAGGGGTCGAACACATCCATGTCCCATGACAGGTAGACCGGCCGGCCGGACGCGATGTCCTGAAATTCCGCCATCGCCTGCGCGAAACCGCGGCGCATCAGGTCCTCCATGGTCACCACCCGAAAGCCGAGCGAGCGGGTATAGGCGAGCACACCGGGGCAATAGGTGAAGCCGCGGATCCCCACGTGCCAGGACCGGGTCGCGTCAACCAGACCCTCCTGCGCCGCGTTGGTGAACTGCGTGGATGCGTTGTAGCGATCATCAGGCGTGTAGGGATAGGCGTCGGTGTGGCTGTCGATATGCAGAGCCACAAGGCCCTTGTGACGTTTGGCAGCCGCCCGGATCAGCGGAAGGGAAACCGAACCGTCACCGCCGATGCCCACCGGCACCGCACCGAGGTCAAGCAGCTTTCCGGCGGCGGCTTCGATCCTGACGAACGCATCGTCGATGCGACCCGGCACCAGCGCCACGTCGCCGGCATCGACGGCGCCGAGCAGCGAAAGCACATCGACATCGGCCAGCGAAGGATGAAAGCGGCGGATCAGGCGTGACTGCCGCCGGACTTCCAGCGGGCCCTGCCGGGCGCCGACCCGGAACGGATGGGTGCCGCAGTCGAACGGCACGCCGAGGATGGCAGCCTTGCAGCCGGCCTGCGGCAGTCCGGCCGGCAGGGCCATAAAGGTTTCCGGGCCGATGAATTCCACCGTCTCGCTCATGAGGCGCTCTCTCTGCTGGTCAGGATGTCGAATGCGGTCAACGCGTGCACGCGCGACACGATGTCGAGCTCGGCGATATCCGCATATTCGTCGGGCGCGCCCATGTTATGCGGCGTCGGCCCGTAAACGATTGTCGGGAGTCCCGCCATGCGAAACCAGCGCGCATCGGATCCGCCGACCCGCATGTTGGCAGCTGGCGCTGTGCCCATGACCTCGTTTGCCGCTGCGAGGCATGTCCGGATCAAGTCATGCGTTGGCTCGGTGAAGTTCGGTGCAAAGCAACGCAGCACGCGCCAGGAAATGCCGGGAAGATCGAGGCCGTGCCTTAGCGCCGCAAGCACCGCATCGGCGGAGACGCCGACCGGCAGGCGGATGTCGCACGCCGCTGCGGCGACGGCCGGCACCAGGTTGGGCGACGTGCCGCCATTGACGATACCAATGTTGACGGTCACCGACGACAGCACATCCGTCTCGCCAGCGCCGCACAGCGGTTCGGAGATCGCCGTGGCCTCGGCAATCGCGCGCCGCACCTTGTCCGGCATCACAACAGGGAAGCCACGCAATGCAGCGACGACGTCGAGCGCCGAACGCAGGCGGTCCAACGCGTTGACGCCGAGATGGACATGGGCGCCATGGGCGGCCTTGCCCGTCGCGGTGATCTCGATCCAGATAAAGCCCTTCTCGCCGAACCGCGCCACCATCGGCGACCCGGCGTCGCCGATGATCACGGCATCGCCCGACGCGTGAGGCGCGTTGTCGAGAAGATATTTGGTGCCGAGCGGCCCCATGCTCTCCTCGTCGCCCGCCAAGGTGAGTACGACCTCGCCCGACCAGTGCGCGCGCTGCTCGGCCAGGGCCGCCAGTGCGGCCATCGACGCGGCGATGCCGCCCTTCATGTCGGCGGCGCCGCGCCCGTACAGCCGGCCGTCGCGGATTTCACCGGCAGGGTTCACCGACCAGGACGACGCGTTACCGACCGGGTATGTGTCGAGATGACCGTTGAAGATCACGCGTTTGCCAGGCCCTGCCCCGCGCACCCGCGCGATCACGTTGGCCACCTCCGCGGAACCGGGCAGCAGTTCGACCTCGACATCGGGAATGCCGCGCAGGATCGTCGCGGCAGTCTCCGCCACGGCACAGGTGTTGCCGTCCGGATTGGGGGAGGGCGTCGCGATCAGTCGCAGCGCGAAATCGACGACCTGATCGACACGGCTGGCGACGACCGCGCGGCGCGCGTCGTCAGCGCTTGGCAAGGCGGAACTCCCAGTAGCGGATCGACTGCGTCAGCGGCCAGCAAATCACGAAGTAGATGACCGCGATGAAGGTGAATATTTCAAGCGGCCGGAAGGTCGAGGATGACAGCTCCATGCCGCGCCGGGTGACCTCGTTGACCGACACCACCGAGGCCAGCGACGAGTACTTGATCAGCTGCACGAAATTGGCCGCCAGCGGCGGCAGCACGCTGCGGATCGCCTGCGGCAGCACAATTCGCCTGAAACTCTGCAGCGGCGTCAGACCAAGCACCTGCGCCGCTTCGCGATGCCCGACCGGCACGGTGGCAATGCCGGCCCGGAACGCTTCGGAGATGAACACCGAGGAATAGACCGACAATCCGATGATCGCCGCCGTCAGGGCGTCGATCCGGATGTTGAACACGATCGGCAGCACATAATAGACCCATAGCAACTGCACCAGGATCGGGGTGTTGCGCACGATCTCCCCGACCACCAGCGCGAAGATGCGCGCGGGGCGAAAACGCGACATCTGCATCACGGCAATGATCATGCCGAGCACCGTCGCCACCACCAACGTGATGGCCGACAGCAGCAGGGTCATCTGGATTCCCGACGCAAGGAATCCAAAATTGGTCGGGATGATATCCCAGCGGAAGCTGTAGCTTTCCATGATGCTGCTCAGGGCGCCACGATCGGGCCGAGCTTGTTCTTCTCGGCGGCGGCCTGCAGGCGACCGTCAAGCTTGATGGTCTGGACGAACAGGTTGACGTAGTTCAGCCAGACCTGATCGCCCTGCGCCATCACGTAGGAATACGGCGTCAGCAGGATCTTCTCGCTCGGCGCCACGGTCGTGGACCAGTCGAACTGGGCGTTCATCTTGGTCGAACTCGGGAAGTCCGTCATCATGACATCGACGCGCCGGGCCATCAGTTCGGCCTGCGTGGTTGCAGGCGGGGCGACGGCAACGACAGCGGCGTTCTTCAGATAGGATTTCAGGAACGGCTCGATATAGCTGCCAAGGGTGACGCCGACATTGATGCCGGCCTTGTCGATATCGGCCCAGGTCGCAACCGGACCGCCCTTGCGCACCACGGCATAGACACCGCTGATCAGATAGGGCTGCGTGAAAGCCACCGCCTGGGCACGCTTCATGGTGGCGCCGACGCCGAACATGCCGAGGTCGCATTTATTGGCCTGCAGGTCGGCGATGAAGGTGCCGAAGGTCGTCTCGACATATTCGAGCTTCACACCCATGTCCTTCGCCAATTCCCGGGACAGGTCGATGTCGATGCCTTCCAGCTCGCCCGATGTCGGGTTGCGGAAAGAGATCGCATAGTACAACGGCCAGATACAGACCTTGAGCGTGCCGCTCTTGGTGACCTCATAAAGCCGGGACTGCGTCTGCTGCGCTGATGCCTGCTGCGCCGTGGTAAGCGTCGCCAGCAAAACCGCAAGGCGGGTGAACTTTCGCATCGTCGTCATCCTCAATCCTCGAATTGCGCCAGGAAACGCCTGGCTCGCTCTGTCTCCGGATTATCGAAAAATGCTGCCGGCGCGCCCTGTTCGACGATGGCGCCCTCGTCCATGAACACCACGCGGCTTGCGACGCGGCGGGCGAAACCCATTTCGTGGGTCACCACCAGCATCGTCATGCCTTCCAGCGCCAGCGCGCGCATGACCTGCAGCACCTCGCGGCGCAATTCGGGATCGAGGGCCGACGTCGGTTCGTCGAACAGCAGGATTTTCGGTTGCATGGCCAACGCCCGCGCGATGGCGACGCGCTGCTGCTGGCCGCCGGACAGCCGCGCCGGATAGGCGTCGCGCTTCGCGGCGAGGCCGACTTTATCGAGCAGCCGCTCGGCGATCGCCACGGCCGCATCACGGCTCGAGCCGCGCACGCGCATCGGCGCTTCGATGATATTGTCGAGCACCGTCATATGCGGCCAGAGATTGAACTGCTGGAACACCATCCCGATCTCGGGCCGTACCTTCCTTGCCGCCATCCGGATGTTCGGCGACGATGCCGCTGCAGAAACAGTCGCGCCTTCCATCCGGACACGCCCACCCGACGGCGTCTCCAGCAGCGCCATGCAACGCAACAAGGTTGTCTTGCCCGAGCCGCTCGGTCCGATGATGCAGGTGGACTGCCCGGCGTGCAGCGCCAGATCCACGCCATGCAAGACGGTCTGGGTGCCGAACGTCTTGACCATCGCCTCGGCGGCGAGGAGTGGCTCAGTGGCCACGGATGCGGTGGTGCTCATTTCCATGAAAATACATAAGCAAAATGAATGCCAGTTTCGAAGATGGCTATTGTTCGTGGCATTATATGTGCATAAGCATCGATAATAGGCTTTTTGACGCATAATGGATTCAAATGGATCTTCGCCTAATTGAGATGTTTCAAGCCGTCATGAGGTACCGCTCGGTGACCGAGGCGGCCCGCTCGCTTGGCGTGTCGCAGCCTGCGGTCAGCGCGGCGCTGGGCCGGCTCGAGAAAGAGGTCGGCTTCGCCCTGTTCCGCCGTGAAGGTCGCAACATCACGCCGACGCCCGAAGCGCTGTTGCTCGATGAGGAAGCGGTCCGGGCGCTGGCCGGCTTCGCGCAACTGGAGGACGCTGCGGCAGGCATCTCCGCAGGGCGGCGCGGCACGCTCACCATCGCCACCAACCCGACGCCCGGCATTTCGTGGCTGCCGCCCGTGATCAGCCGCTTCCGCCGCGAGCGCCCGGAGGTCAATGTTCGACTGCTGACGCGCAGCTCAGACAATGTGCGCAGCATGGTCTCGGCGCGCGCCTTCGACCTCGGTCTCGCGGAGCCGCCGTTCGATCGATCCGACGCTGTGCTGCGTCGCTACCGGTTTCGCCTGCAATGCGTTTTGCCTGCGGATCACGCATTGGCTGCCCAAGATGAGATCACACCCGCTTTGCTCGAGGGGCAGGATCTCATTGTGACGTCGCAGAGCCGCGCCTCATACGGCGCCGTGGCGCGCGCGTTCCATACCAGCGGCGCGCTTTTTCAGCCGGTCATCGAGTGCGAGTTCATCGCCATCGCGATGAACCTCGTCATCCACGGCGCAGGCATCTGCCTCGCCGATCCCATCAGCATCGTCCAGGCCGGCCAGCATTTTGGCCACGGCGGCCGTCTGGTCGTGCGGCGCTTTGCGCCGGAGATTATCTACGAGGTAGCGCTGCTTCGCCCGGCCATCGGCGATCTCAGTCGGCTCGCCACGGAGTTCGCGGCGGCGCTCGACGACTACCTGACACCCCACCTTGCACCTCGCTGAGAGATACTTTAATGGCAATTCCCCCTTCAATCGCCGGCGCGCTCATCAATGACGAGGCGCTTTGGGACGATTTCAACAGCATCTGCGATTGCGGCGGCCGGGTTGCCGGAACGCCGTCCGAACGACAGGCGCTCGATCTCACCGCGCGGTTGGGTGCCGCCGCCAGCGGACAGAAAGCTGATGTCAGCGTCACACCATATAGTGGCTGGCATTGCCGGTCAGCCTCGGTCGAACTGCTGCAGGGCGACAGGCGCACGTCACTGACGTGCCAGCCGCTGCTGCTGTCCAAGGCCGGCTCGGTCGAGGCCGAAGTGCTTCCCGTCGGCCGCGGCACCGAGGCCGAGTTCGCAGCGGCGGGGGAGAGGCTGCGCGGGCGCATCGCCCTGGTGCGCCACGAATACATGTTTGCGGCGGGGCACATCCACCGCCGGAACAAGCTGGCGTGGGCGCTGGGCCATGGCGCGGTCGGCTTCCTGATCGCGGGGCCACTGGCCTGCTCGCCGGTCGCCGGAGGCGCCGGGCCGGATCTGCTGGCCTTTGGCATCTCGCCGGAAGCCGCGGCGCGGCTGTCCCCGGAAAATGCACCGCTGGCGCGGGCCCGACTGACCGTCGATGCCGACCACGCTGCGGCCGAAACCGAAGCGCAGCATTTCCACGTGCCCGGCAGCCGGCCTGGCTGTGTGGTGTTGAGCGCCCATGTGGACGGCCATGGCCTCGCCGAAAGCGCGATGGACAACGCCACCGGCGTGGCCGTGGCGCTCGCCGTAACACGATGCCTCGCTCCCCACGTGGCGAACGCGTCGCGCGGACTTAAACTCGGCTTCTACAGCGCCGAGGAATGGGCGTTGACCGGCTCCCGGGTCTGGCTTGCACAACTCTCGGAGGCGGAACGCGCTGCCATTGTCTTGAACGTCAATCTGGATTCCGTTGGCGGCGGACGCAGGCTTACCGCGCTGATCAGCGAGTTTCCCAACCTCGAACCATTCGTCCGGAAGACCGCGTTCTCGGTCGGCGTGCATCTGCCCCTGATGATGAATTCGGATCACGCCAATTTTGCCGCGCACGGCATTCCCGCACTGCGGCTGGTCGCCGGCTTCGACGACCCCTCCTCGGACATCCGACACGTCCTCACGGCGGCGGACACGCGCGACAAGGTGACCCGACCCGAATTGCAGATGGCGGCGCTGGCGGCGGCAGAATTGGTATGGGCCGCGCTGCATGCACCGGCTGACGAAGTGGCGGCATGGCGGAGCCTCAAGCAACCGCGCTAGACCGGACACTCTTTGCGTATCAAGCGTAACAACAACAGGCCTAGGCGCGCTCCTGCAATCCCGACCTGGAAATTGACAGCACGCGCCTCGCGCGGATGATCACTTACGCACGAGAGCTGGATATTGATGTAAAAAGGCATCGCGTCACGACAACGAGTTAAGTTTTCAGTTCCAAAATTTCCTGAAGACCACGTTCTTTAGATTTACCAGGTATCAATGCAAGGCCGTTTCCTGCCGGAACGATGCGGCGGCTTCGGCGCCGAGCGCAGACCACTGGTGATCCAGTAACGGGTATCCACGGGGTCAATGACCTGATCGATCTCCAGCACCGACGCGATGTTGATCGCCTTGCCGTTCTCGTAGAACTTCGCGACCATGGACCTGAAGAACTTCTCGCGCTCGTCGAGATCGGCGATCGCCGCCATCTCCTTGCTGAAGCCGAGGCGGACGGCGCCCTCGAAGCCCATGCCGCCGAATTCGCCGGTCGGCCATGAGACCGTGAAGTTCTGGGCGTGGAACCCGCCTCCGGCCATGGCCTGCGCGCCAAGGCCGTAACCCTTGCGCAGCACGATGGTGAAATAGGGCACGGTGATGCTCGCCGCAGTGACGAACATGCGCGAGACGTGGCGCACCAGCGCGGTCTTCTCGGCCTCCGGACCGACCATGAAGCCCGGCGTATCGCACAGCGAGACGATCGGGATATCGAAGGCGTCGCACATGGCCACGAAGCGCGCCGCCTTGTCGCCGGCATCGGCGTCGATGGCGCCCCCGAGATGTTTGGGATTGTTTGCCAGCAGGCCGAACGGCTGGCCATCGATGCGCACGAAGGCGGTGATGACACCGATGCCGAATTGCGGGCGCAGCTCCAGCACCGACTCATGGTCGGCGAGCGTCTCGATCACGGTGCGGATGTCGTAGACGCGCAGCCGGTTCTCCGGAATTGCGCGGCGCAGCAGCCGCTGGTCCGGCGCGCTCCACGTCTTGAGCGGCCCCTGGAAGTACGACAGGTATTTCTTGGCCGCCTCCACCGCCTCATGCTCGTCGGCGACCAGCACGTCGATCACACCGTTGGGCGCCATCACCTCGGTGGGACCGACTTCTTCCGGCCTGTAGACGCCGAGCCCGCCACCCTCGATCATCGCCGGGCCGCCCATGCCGAGCGTCGTATCCTTCGTGGCGATGATGACGTCGCAGCAGCCGAGCAGCGCGGCATTGCCGGCGAAGCAGCGGCCGGACACCACGCCGATCAGCGGCACCAACCCGCTCAGCCGCGCGAAGGCGCCGAAGGTCGGCACGTCCAGCCCGGTGACGCCGAGCCTTTCGGTGTCCCCAGGCCGGCCGCCGCCGCCTTCGGCGAACAGCACCACCGGCGTGCGCAGCTCTTCGGCGAGCCGGAACATGCGGTCCTGCTTCTTGTGATTGCGCTGGCCCTGAGTGCCGGCGAGCACCGTGTAGTCATAGGCGATCACCATGCAGCGGGCCCTGTCCGACTCGCAGTGACTGCCGTTGACGGTGCCGAGCCCGGCGACGAGGCCATCGGCCGGCGTGTTCTTGATGAGGTCGTCGAGGCTGCGCCGCGCGCGCTGCGCGGCGATGGCCAGCGACCCATATTCGACGAAGCTGCCATCATCGACCAATGCGGCGATGTTCTCGCGGGTGGTGCGCTGGTTGGTCTTGCGCCGCCGGGCGATAGCGTCGGGCCGGTTCTCGTCGCGAGTGAAAGCCTGCCGGGCCATCATCTCCGCAAGATCCGGCCGGATCGCATCGAGATCGACGGCTTCGCTGGCGACTTCCAGTTCGCCTTCGATATCCGCCGGTTCGATAAACACGATCGGATCGTCCTTGTAGAGCGTGTCGCCGATCGTCGCGGCGACCAGGCGGACGACGCCGCCCTGGACCGCGATGATCAAATGCTCCATCTTCATGGCCTCCACCACGGCGATCTGCTGGCCGGGCCGCACCGTGTCGCCCTCGCTGACGGCGACCACCACCACGGTGCCCTGCAGCGGCACCGCGATGGCAATGGTGCCCGCGGGCGCGGCCTGTCGAGCACCCGCCACAACCCCGACAGCCGCCGCCGGTTCGAAATAGAGATGCGGATGCGCCGCCGCGGCGCTCGCCACCAGCGCGCCTATGTTCTTCTCGATGAAGCGGGTGTTGACGCGGTTGTCAGCAAAATCCGGATGGGTCAGCAACGCTTGCAGGAAGGACAGGTTGGTGGCAACGCCATCGATGCGGGCCTCGCAGGCAGTACGATAGCATTTGGTCACGGCGGCGCTGAAATCCGGCGACACCGAATGGACGATCAGCTTGGCCAACAGCGAATCGAATGAGGTGCTGGTGCGGTAGCCGGTGTAGCCGAAGGTGTCGACGCGGACCCCGGGGCCCGACGGCATGTCGAACGCCGTCAGCGTACCCGAACTCGGCTGCGTGTCGCCAGCGGCGTCCATGGTCTCCATGTTGACGCGGAGCTGGATGGCGTAGCCGCGCGGCACAGCGACATAGGTGTTCGGAAAGCCGAGGCTGTCCAGCGTCTGCCCGGCGGCGATCCTGATCTGGGTGGCGACGAGATCGATGCCCATCACCTCCTCGGTGACGGTATGTTCGACCTGCAGCCGCGGATTAGCCTCGATGAAGGCGAAAAACGCGTTCTCGCCGGACTCGCTGGCATCGACGAGGAATTCGAAGGTGCCGAGGTTGTCATATTTGGCCGCGGTCGCGAGTGTCAACGCGGCATCAAGAATGCGCTGGCGCAGTCCCGACGACAGCGACGGGCTCGGCGCGATTTCGATGAGCTTCTGGTTGCGGCGCTGGATGGTGCATTCGCGCTCGCCGAACTGCATCACCGCGCCGGCGCGGTCGCCGACGATCTGCACCTCGATATGGCGGGCGTCCTCGACCAGACGCTCCACATAGACGGTGTCGTCGCCAAACGCCGCCTTGGCCTCGGAGCGGCAGCGCGCATAGGCCTCGGCCACGTCGCCGGCGGCGCGCACCGCCCGCATGC
>DATCUS010000153.1:0-7504 GCA_036561845.1 Tardiphaga sp.
GCCCCAGATCGATACAGCCCGCGGGCGCCACCCGCGGCACCAGCGCGGCGATGGCCAGACCGGCGGAAATGGCTGCGCCGATGGTCGCCACTCCACCGCCGACGAACACCTCTTGCCACGGGATGCCGGCGGCATCGAGTGCGCCGATGGCCATGGCACGCACGCTGCACGGCTCCGCCTGGGTCGCCAGCCGCAGCGGCTCGCCCCGCGGGTGATTGAAATCGGGCGCGGCCATCCAGCCGAAATCCTCCTCGAGCAGAACCTCGCCATCGCGGCGGCGGGCGTCGTGGCGCAGCACGATGGCGGCGTCCAGCGCGCCGCCCTCAAACGCATCGAGCATGACGCGCGAGGTGTCGATATGCAGCTCGATCACCAAAGCGGGATCGGTGGTATTCATGCGCTTCAGCACCTGCGCCAGATCCGCGCCGACGATGTGATGGCTGATGCCCACTACAAGGCGGCGGCGCTCCACCGCAAACGAACCGAGCGCCGACTGGTGCGCGGCCACCAGATGGCGCGCCGAAGCCAGGAAGGCCGTGCCCTCCGCGGACAGCCGCACCAGCCGCGGCGTGCGTTCCAGCAGCCGTCGGCCGAGTCCGCTTTCCAGCCGTTTGATCTTCAGACTGATCGCCGACTGCGTGCTGCCCATGGCCTCGGCGGCGCGGGTAAAACTGTTCAGGTCCGCCACCAGCACGAAGGCTTGGACCGCCTCGACATCAAGCGTCTTCATCGCCAACCATTTAGATTCAGTATCATTGAAATGTTATTTCATGGCATTTTACAATGATCAAGCGCGCGCTATGTCTTTCTCATCACTGAGGGAGGAGCTGCAGATGCCGCTGACACGGATTTCAATGAGGCGGGGCAAGCCGCCCGCCTATCGCCAGGCGATCATGGACAGCCTCTACGAGGCCATGCGCGAGACCTACGACGTGCCCGAGGGCGACCGCTTCATGACCATTTCCCAGCATGACGGCGAGGATTTCAACTACGGCGCCGACTATCTCGGCATCCAGCGCAGCGACGATCTGGTGATCATCCAGCTCACGGTCAGCAACACGCGCCCTCTGGAACAGAAACGGGCGCTGTACCGTCGGATCGTCGAACGGCTCACCGAAAACCCCGGCCTGCGGTCCGAGGACATCTTCATCAATCTTGTGGAGGTGCTGCCGGAGAACTGGTCGTTCGGGTACGGCGAGGCGCAGTACGTGAAATGATCGGCCGGCGCATCACATTGGCGGCGCATTTGCTTGGCCTCGGCATGGGCACGGCCACAGTCATCAGCCTTGTGCCGGTGGTGACCCGGCTCATGCATGCGCTGAACTAGCAAAATTTCTCGCTTCGGCCATGCCGCCTTACGTATCAGGCTTGCCCGGATCCCAGACCATCAGGTCGCCGGGCTGGCAGCGCAGATATTCGCAGATCTTCTCCAGCGTCTCGAAGCGCACGCCCTTGACCTTGCCCTGCTTCAACAGCGACAGGTTGGCCTCGGTGATACCGACATACTCCGCCAGTTCCTTCGATCTGACGTTGCGTTCGGCGAGCACGACGTTGAGCCTGATCCTGATCGGCATGGTCAGACGAACTGGGCGTTTTCGTCGGCGAGCGTGCAGGCCTGCGCCATCACCCACGCGATCACCGCAATCAGGCCGGCGAACACCAGCGCCATCAAGGTGTCCGAGCCGACGGTCAACACCAGCGTCCTGCCGCCGGCCCGGCCGGCCCCGCTGAGCAGCACCGACAGGGCCGCGCCGGCGACCGGCTTGAGGATCGTCGACAGCAGGATGGCGATCGCAAAGGCCCGCAATCGCCGCGCCGGCTCGAGCGTGAAAAAGTTGCCGGCGGCAAACGCGTCGAAACATCGGCCGGCCTGCAGCAGCCCCCAGATCAGACAGCCGAGCGGTACAGCGGATACTAAAATCGCAGCGACACGCACACCAATACCGATTTCCCCAACCGGAAAGCCGGGAATGCCGGCATGCTGAAACACCGCCTCGGTCGGCGTCACCAGCCAGTAGACCACCAGCCCGCCGGTCAAGACCAGGGCGACCGCCAGACAGAGTTTCGACATCAGGCTGCTCAAGCGAACGATGCGCGCCCGATCGTCCGGCGTCCGCGCCGATCGCGATCCTGCAGTTACGGCCATGCTCTCTCTCCTTTTCCTGGTAGCCCTCTATAGCTTGACAATTATCGTTTTACAATAATAAATATCTGCAAAACAACCTATGGAGACCGACATGCGCGCGTTTCGCGTCTATACGTCCTGTGCGGCAGCTATCGTCCTTTTCAACGTCCCGATGGCCAGGGCCGCATCGAGCACGTCGCAGGGCAAGATTTCGGTCACGCAGGTGCAGAGCATGCTGGATCAGGCCGCCGCCAATGCGACCGCGCGGCAGGTGATGACGGCCTATCTCGCCGGCGTCGGCGAAACGGCTGGCGTGCTGATGGATCAGGCCAAGGGAAAGTCGCAAGCGAGCCGATTGAGCTGCAAGCGCCGGCTTGCCCTCGACGAGGCACTTGTGCAGGCCGCGCTGGCGCGAGCGAACGCCGCCGACAATGCAGCCGAGACGCCGGCAACGCCGCTGATCGTCAGCGAACTGCTAAAGAGAGCCGAGTGCGATATCAGGTAACAAACGATCAGCGCGTCGGGACCGGCTTCTCGCCGCGGTAGTCATAGAAACCGCGCTGGGTCTTGCGGCCGAGCCAGCCGGCTTCGACATATTTCACGAGCAACGGGCACGGCCGGTACTTGGAATCGGCGAGGCCCTCGTGCAGCACCTGCATGATCGACAGGCAGGTATCGAGGCCGATGAAATCCGCCAGTTCGAGCGGGCCCATCGGGTGGTGCGCGCCGAGCTTCATCGCGGCATCGATCGCCTCGACGTTACCGACACCTTCATACAGCGTGTAGATCGCCTCGTTGATCATCGGCAGCAGGATGCGGTTGACGATGAAGGCCGGGAAATCCTCGGAGACGGCGATCTGCTTGCCGAGCTTGCTGACGAATGCCTTCGACGTGTCGAAGGTCGCATCGTCCGTGGCGATGCCGCGGATCAGCTCGACCAGTTCCATCAGCGGCACCGGATTCATGAAGTGAATGCCGATGAATTTTTCCGGGCGGTCGGTGGAGGCGGCCAGCCGGGTGATCGAAATCGACGAGGTGTTGGAGGCGATGATCGCCGAAGGCTTCAGCACCGCGCACAGATCGTGGAAGATCTTGCGCTTGGTCTCTTCCTTCTCGACCGCGGTCTCGATCACCAGATCGCAGTCCGCAAGCCCGTCCATGGTCTCGGCGGAGGTGATCTTCTCGAGCGCCTGCTTGCGGGCGTCCTCGCTGATGATCTTCTTCGACACCTGTCGGGACAGGTTGCCGTTGATGGTGGCCATCGCCGACTTCAACCGGTCGGCCGATACGTCGTTGAGCACGACGTCGAAGCCGCCCAAGGCTGCGACGTGCGCGATGCCGTTGCCCATCTGGCCCGAGCCGATCACGCCGACCTTCTTGATCATGTCCGCCATCTTGCCATCTCGTTGGAGCGCAGGGCCGCACCTGTCGCGGCGCGCCCGTATTCTTGCATAAACACCGGCCGGAGTCCGTTCATCCGGCCGATGCTGTCGGTCAGCTTGAGCGGTCGTTACTTCCCGAGTGCTTCGGTGAGTTCCGGCACCGCCTGGTAGAGATCCGCCACCAGTCCGTAATCGGCGACCTGGAAGATCGGTGCATCCTCGTCCTTGTTGATGGCGACGATCACCTTGGAGTCCTTCATGCCGGCGAGATGCTGGATCGCACCGGAAATCCCGATCGCGATGTACAGTTCCGGCGCGACCACTTTGCCGGTCTGGCCGACCTGCCAGTCGTTCGGGGCGTAGCCGGCATCCACCGCGGCGCGTGAGGCGCCGACGCCGGCGCCAAGCTTGTCGGCCAGCGGTTCGATATATTTGGCAAAGTTCTCGCGGCTCGCCATGGCACGGCCGCCGGAGACGATGATCTTCGCCGAGGTCAGTTCCGGACGGTCGCTCTTGGCGACTTCCTCGCCGACAAAGCTCGACAGGCCGGGATCGCCGGCAGCCGCCGCGGCTTCCACCGAAGCGCTGCCGCCTTCGCCCGCCGCGGCGGCGAAGGTCGAGGTGCGCACGGTGATGACCTTCTTGGCGTCCTTCGACTTCACGGTCTGGATCGCGTTGCCGGCATAGATCGGACGCTCGAACGTATCGGGCGCGATCACCTTGGTGATCTCCGACACCTGCATCACGTCGAGCAAAGCGGCGACGCGCGGCATGACGTTCTTGAAGCGCGAGGTGGCCGGCGCCACGAAAGCGTCGTAGCCCGGGGCCAGCGACACGATCAGCGCGGCCAACGGCTCGGCGAGGTCGTGGGCGTAGGCGGCGTCCTCGGCGACCAGCACCTTGGTGACACCTGCCAGTTTGGCGGCGGCTTCCGCTGCGGCCTTGGTACCTTCGCCGCCACCGGCGACCAGCACATGCACCTCGGCGCCGAGCTGGGTCGCGGCGGTCAGCGCCTTGTTGGTGGAATCCTTGAGGATGGCGTGCTCGTGTTCGGCAATCAAAAGCGTGGTCATCAGATCACCCCGGCTTCGGTCTTGAGTTTCGAAATCAGCTCGGCGACGTCCTTGACCTTGACGCCGGCCTTGCGGCCACCGGGCTCCGTGGTCTTGATGATCTCCAGATGCGGCGTCAGATCGACGCCGTATTCTTCGGCGGTCTTGTCGGCGATCGGCTTCTTCTTGGCCTTCATGATGTTCGGCAGGCTGGCGTAGCGCGGCTCGTTGAGGCGCAAGTCGGTCGTAACGATGGCCGGCCCCTTGAGCTTCACGGTCTGTGAGCCGCCGTCGACTTCGCGGGAGACGATGAAATCGGAACCGTCGACCTCCAGCTTGGAGGCGAAGGTGGCCTGCGACCAGCCGAGCAGCGCGGCCAGCATCTGGCCGGTCTGGTTGGAATCGTCGTCGATCGCCTGCTTGCCGAGGATGACCAGGCCCGGCTTCTCCTCATCGACGATGGCCTTGAGGATCTTGGCGACCGCGAGCGGCTCGACGATGCCTTCGGCCTTCACCAGGATGCCGCGGTCGGCGCCCATGGCAAGGCCGGTGCGGATGGTCTCGGATGCCTGGGCGGGCCCGATCGACACCACCACCACCTCGGTCGCCTTGCCGGCCTCTTTCAGGCGCAGGGCTTCCTCGACGGCGATTTCATCGAACGGATTCATCGACATCTTGACGTTGGAGAGTTCGACGCCGGTTCCGTCGCTCTTGACCCGAACCTTGACGTTGTAATCGACAACCCGCTTGACCGGCACCAGAACCTTCATCGATCCTCTTTCGTGTGAGTTTCTTCGTTTCATCAGCTTGGAAGCTGGGATCAGCTTGGGCGCGGAACCTAAAGCCCCCGCTATCGGCGGTCAACGCGCGAAAGCCAAAAATCGGGCTCCCCCACCTGTGCGGCCTAGCGGTTCTGGCCGGGAACCCACAGCACGTCGCCAGCGCCATTGTCGTTCACCGAGCGGCTGGCGACAAACAGGAAATCCGACAGCCGGTTCATGTACTGGATGGCGGCGTCGGAGACCGGCTCGTTCGGCTGGGCGGCCAGTTCCACCATGATCCGTTCCGCACGGCGGCAAATGGTGCGGGAGACATGCAAATATGCCGCGGCTGGTTTGCCCCCCGGCAGCACGAAGGAGGTCAGGTCCGCGAGCTTCTCGTTCAGGCTGTCGATGTCGCGCTCCAGCCGGTCGACCTGGCTGGCCAGCATCCGCAACCGCTCCGCCTTGCCGTCGCGCTGCGGCACCGCGAGATCGGCGCCGAGGTCGAACAGATCGTTCTGGATCAGCCGCAGCATGGCATCGAGCGCCGGCGCATCGTCGAGATGCAGCCTGACCACGCCGATCGAGGCATTGGTCTCGTCCACGGTTCCATAGGCCGAGATGCGCAGATCGTATTTGGGGCGGCGTTCGCCGGACCCCAACGCGGTGGTGCCGTCGTCGCCGGTGCGGGTATAGATCTTGTTGAGAACGACCATGAGGGAACTCAGCTGGTAGGGTGGGCAAAGCGAAGCGTGCCCACCAACGCATTCTCCGCGGGGAGAGACGGTGGGCACGGCGCAAGAATGCCTCTGCCCACCCTACGAATCTTTTCTTTACCGCCCCATCGCCCAGACCGTCGCCATGGTGACGACGATGGCGACGAACTGCAGCGCCACGCGCCAGCGCATCAGATTCTGCGAGCGGTTCGGCGAGCCGCCGCGCATCATGTTGACCAGGCCAAGCAGCAGAACCAGCGCGACCGCGCCCGCCGCGACGGGAAGAAGAATGGTGCTCAGAAATGTTGTCATCGGCGCTACATAACACCGCATCCGGGGCTTCGCCATCGCTGCCGCGAAATTCGTCGCCGTGGTGCAACCATCTGGCCTTTTATCGATAAATATCAGATGCTAACGCGGATCGGCAGGCCGTCGGATCTGCCCGGACAAGGTGACATGTGAGGCAGATTCGCTACGTTGTTCACGTCGGGCTGGACGCCTTCTACACGTTTCTCGCCGATGACGGCTGGGCGATCGCCAGCCATATCGCGCTGTCCTCGCTGATGGCGCTATTCCCATTCCTGATCGTGCTGGCGTCGCTTGCGGGTTTCGTCGGATCCAAAGGCCTCGCAGACCAGGCGGTCGGCCTGCTGCTACAGGTCTGGCCGGACCAGGTCGCCGGCACCCTGTCCGGCCAGATCCACGACGTGCTGACCACCACCCGCGGCGACGCCCTGACCATCGGTGTGGTGCTGGCACTGTATTTTGCATCCAACGGCGTCGAGAGCCTGCGGGTCGCGCTGAACCGCGCCTATGCGGTGGTCGAGCCGCGGCGCTGGTACTGGTTGCGGCTGGAGTCGATCGGCTACACGCTCGTTGCCGCCTTCACGGCGCTGGCGATGGCGTTCCTGATCGTGCTCGGCCCGCTGATGCTGGAGATCGTGCGGCTCTACGTGCCGCTGATGGTGGCGAACAACGAGAAGCTGCTCAACCTGGCGCGCTACGGCATCACCATCGTCGCGATGATCACCGCGCTGTTCATCCTGCATGCCTGGCTGCCGGCGGGGCGGCGCGGCTTCCTGCAGATCCTGCCCGGCATCATCTTCACCATGCTGGCCTCGCTGGTGTCGGGCATCGGCTTCGGCATGTACCTGGCACGCTTCGCCAACAATTACGTGACCATGTATGCAGGGCTGGCTTCGGTGATCATCGCGCTGGTGTTCCTGTATTTCATCGCCGCGATCTTCGTCTATGGCGGCGAACTCAACGCCGCCATCATCAAGTCGCGGCTGCCGCATGGCGTCTCGCTTCAAGCAGCGCAGTCGCTAGCGCCCGCGGAGACACCGGTTTGACCAGGAAGGCATCGGCGCCGGCGGCGCGCGACGCCGCCTCGTCGTCGCCGCGGCCGGACACGCCGATGATGGCGATCTGGCCGAACGGCGCCTGCAGCGCGCGGATCCGCCGGATC